>CAYGQY010000155.1:0-4944 GCA_964352195.1 uncultured bacterium | reverse complement strand
CCGCCCCCTTGATGATCCGTCCGCGTCGTCTGCTCGGCTCCCTCCCCCTGCTGCTCGCCCTGGTGGCCGGTGGCTGCGCTGACGAGGGCGGGGGCGGCGGCGGCGTGCAGAGCCAGAAGCTCACCACCATCCGGGGCCGCGACAAGCTGGTCTGCGGGGTGGACGGCAAGCTGCCCGGCTTCAGTTTTCTCGGCCCCGACGGCACCTACACCGGCCTGGACGCCGACACTTGCCGGGCCGTGGCCGCCGCGGTACTGGGGGATCCAAGCAAGGTGGAGTTCCGCGATCTGAACTCCAGTGAACGCTTCGCCGCCCTGGCCAGCGGCGAGGTGGACATGCTGGCCCGCAACACCACCATGACCCTCAGCCGTGACGCCGCCGGCGGCAACGGCATCTCCTTCGGTCCCACCACCTTCTATGACGGCCAGGGGATGATGGCCCCGGTGGCCAGCGGCATCACCACCCTGCAGGATCTCGCCGGCAAGCCGATCTGCGTTGAAAGCGGCACCACCACCGAGCTCAACCTGGCCGACCGGATGCGGGAGCAGGGGATCCCCTACACACCGCTGAAGTTCCAGACCGGCGACCAGACCTACGCCGCCTACCTGGGTGGCCGCTGTGTCGCCGTCACCAGTGATCGCTCCCAGCTAGCGGCGAAACGCAGCGGCTTTCCCCAGCCCGACGCCCACACCCTGCTGAGCGTGGTAATGAGCAAGGAACCGCTGACACCGGCCTCGATCAACGGCGATCCCGCCTGGGCCGATGCCATCCGCTGGACCGTCTTTTCCCTGTTTCAGGCCGAGGAGCTGGGGATCACCAAGGACAACGTGGCCGACAAACTGGCCGAGGCCAAAGCCAACACCAACCAGGCGGATCTGCGCCGTTTCCTCGGCGTCGAGGGTGACTTCGGCACCCAGCTGGGCCTGCCCTCCGATTTCGTCGTCCAGGCTGTCGGGGCAGTGGGCAACTACGGCGAGCTGTTCGAGCGCAATGTCGGCAGCGGCTCCCCGCTCAAGCTTGAGCGGGCCGAGAACCGGCTCTGGAGCGATGGCGGCCTGATCTACTCGCCGCCGTTCCGTTGACGCCCCGGTCCGGCCGTGTGACGAGCCCTACCCCCGTCATTCCCTGGTGGCGCAACCGTCGCATCCTGCCCTGGCTGGTGCAGGCGGTGGTGGGTCTGGTGCTGCTGGCAGTGATCGCCCTGCTGATGAGCAATCTGGTGCGAAACCTGGCCGCCGCCGGGCAACTGCTCAGCTGGCGCTGGCTGGGGCAGCCCGCCAGCTTCGACATCGCTGAAAGCCTCCTTCCGTTCGACGCGGCCATGCCCTACTGGCGGGCCCTGCTGGTGGGCCTGGTGAACAGTCTGCGGGCGATCCTGCTGGGCCTGGTGGGCGCCACCCTGCTCGGCACCGCCCTCGGCATGGCGGCCTTCAGCGGGAATGGGTTGCTGCGCCGGCTGGGGCGGGTCTACGTGGAGGTGATCCGCAACATCCCCCTGCTGCTGCAGCTGCTGTTCTGGTATTTCGTGGTATTCCTCTCGTTTCCGAA
This sequence comes from uncultured bacterium, assembly GCA_964352195.1. Lineage (GTDB taxonomy): Bacteria > Cyanobacteriota > Cyanobacteriia > PCC-6307 > Cyanobiaceae > CAYGQY01. The sequence goes on along the minus strand of CAYGQY010000155.1, from coordinate 3,396 downwards.
CGGTGAGCAGGCCCTGCAGATGCCGGGGCTGGTGGTTTCCAAGTCGGGCCTGTACCTGGCCGGCTTCGGCCCGGGGATGGCCTGGCTGGGGCCCCAGCTGGTCAATGGCGTCTGGCAGGCCCCGGTGCGCTTCTCGGTGGAATTCGTCGCCCTGCTCACGGGCCTGATCACCTACACCGGAGCCTTCGTGGCGGAGGTGGTCCGCGGCGGGATCGCCGCCGTGCCACGGGGCCAATGGGAAGCCGCCACCTCGCTGGGTCTGCACTGGCGCTCGAGCATGCGCTGGGTGGTGCTTCCCCAGGCCTTGCGGGTGATCGTGCCCGGCCTCAACAGCCAGTACATCAGCCTCGCCAAAAATTCCTCCCTGGCCGTGGCCGTCGGCTACGCCGACTTCTATTCCGTGGCGGAAACCACCCTCAACCAGACCGGGAGGGCCTTCGAGGTGTTCCTGCTGCTGCTGGCCGCCTACCTGATCCTCGATCTGATCATCTCGGCGCTGATGAATCGGGTGAACCAGTGGGTTCAGATCCGAGAACGCTGATGACACCCTCCCGACCCCCCTCGACGTCAGCCGGACCGCCGAGCCCCCGCGGGCGCCGGCCAGGCGCCGGCTGGCGGGCGGAACTGCGGCGGGAGCTGTTCGCAACCCGCCTCGATGGGGTGATCAGCCTGGTGCTGATCACCCTGATTCTGGCGGCGGCCTGGGGACTGATGGGCTGGGCCTTCGGCCGGGCCCAGTGGCTGGTGATCCAGGCCAACAGCACCCTGTTCGCCGTGGGGCGCTACCCCCTGCACCAGCAGTGGCGGCTCTGGCTGCTGGTGGCCCTGCTCGCCGGCACCACCGGCCTGAGCTGGGGGCTGCTGCGCGCCCACCCCCGCGCGGACCGCCGCGGCCGGCTCTGGCCACCCAACGATCGTGTCGCCGCGGTGGGGCTGGCCGCCCTGGCGGCCTGGCTGCCCGCCGCCCTGGGGCTGACCCTGGCGTTGCAGGGGCGCTGGTGGGGCATCACGGCCCTGCTGCTGGCCCTGCGCTGGGTCAGTGGACGCTGGGGGAGGCTCCTGCCGCCCCGGCCGTTGCGGCTGGTGCCCCTGCTCTGGCCCCTGCTCTACATCTTGGGGCTGACCCTGATCGGCGGGGGTCTGGGCCTGGAGCGGGTGCCGCCAGCCCAATGGGGCGGCCTGCTGCTCACCATGCTGATGGCCAGTTTCGCGATCCTGCTGAGCTTTCCGATCGGGGTGCTGGTGGCCCTCGGCCGGCGCAGCGACCTGCCCCTGCTGCGCTGGAGCTCGGTGCTCTACATCGAGTTCGTGCGGGGGGCGCCGCTGATCACCCTGCTCTTTCTCGGCCAGAACATTCTGGGCTACATGCTTCCGGGCGGCCTTGCCCCCGACCGGGTCTGGCGGGCGGCGTGGGTGCTCACCTTCTTCTGTGCGGCCTACCTGGCCGAGGCGGTCCGCGCCGGCCTGGCGGCGGTGCCGGCCGGCCAGCTGGAGGCGGCCCGCTCCCTGGGCCTCTCGATGCCCCAGGCCCTGCAGCGGGTGGTGCTCCCCCAGGCTCTGCGCATCGCCCTGCCCGCCAGCGTGGGGCAGTTCATCTCGCTCCTGCAGGACACCACGCTGCTCTCCCTGATCGGCCTGCTCGAGCTGCTGGGCACCGCCCGGACCGTGATGGCCAATCCAGACTTCCTTGGCAGGAACGCCGAGGTGTATCTCACCCTGGCCGTGCTGTTCTGGTGCTGCTGCGCCGCCCTGGGCCTGGGCAGCCGCGCCCTCGAACGCCGCCTCGATCCCACCCACGCCCCCGCCTGATCGATGACCGCCTCCGCCTCCGCCAGCACCGCCTCCCGGGGAGCAGGCCCCTGGATGATCGAGGCAGCCGGCGTCCAGAAGTGGTATCCCAACGGCTTCCATGCCCTTCGGGGTGTGGATCTGCAGGTGGCGAAGGGGGAGGTGGTGGTGATCATGGGGCCCTCGGGCTCGGGCAAGAGCACGTTCATCCGCACCTTCAACGCCCTCGAGGACTTCCAGGAGGGCTCGATCCGGGTGGACGGGATCGCCCTCTCCAACGACCTGCGCCAGATCGACGCGATCCGCTGCGAAACCGGCATGGTCTTCCAGCAGTTCAACCTCTTCCCGCACCTCACCGTGCTGGAGAACCTCACCCTGGCACCAGTGCTGGTCCGCCGCCGCCGCCGCCAGGAGGTGGAGAGCGAGGCGATGGCCCTGCTGGATCGGGTCGGCATCGCCGAACAGGCGAGCAAGTATCCCGGCCAGCTCTCCGGCGGCCAGCAGCAGCGGGTGGCGATCGCCCGCTCCCTCTGCATGGACCCCCGCATCCTGCTGTTCGACGAACCCACCAGTGCCCTCGATCCGGAGATGGTGGGGGAGGTGCTCGATGTGATGCAGAGCCTGGCCGCCGATGGCATGACCATGGTGGTGGTGACCCACGAGGTGGGCTTCGCCCGCAAGGTGGCCCACCGCGTGGTGCTGATGGCGGAGGGGCAGATCGTGGAGGTGGCCCCGCCCGCCGAGTTCTTCACCAACCCGCAGCACGAGCGCAGCCGTCAGTTCCTTTCCCAGATCGGCTGAGGGCCCTCAGATCGGCCGGGTGCCGCCGGCCAGCAGCAGCCGGAGCCCCCCCAGCAGTGCCGCTACCCCGATCAGCCGCAGCACCGGCCAGCCCCAGCGAATCAGCGCCCAGCCGGAGGCCAGCATCACCGCCAGGGCGGCCAGATCGATGCCGCTGCCCAGACCGGGGGTGGGGCCGGCGGGCCAGAGCACATGCCCGGCGAAGAACACGGCCAGGTTGGCGATCACCCCCACCACGGCGGCGGTGATCGCCGTGAGCGGGGCACCCAGCCGCAGGTTCTCGCGGCTGGCCTCCACCAGCGGGCCGCCGGCCAGGATGAACAGGAAGGAGGGCAGAAAGGTGAACCAGGTCACCGTCACCGCGGCCACGGTACCCAGCAGCAGGCTGCCGGAGCCGTTCCAGCCACCCATGAACCCCACGAACGTCACCACCATGATCAGGGGGCCTGGGGTGGTTTCACCCAGGGCGAGCCCGTCAATCATCTGGTCGGCGCTGAGCCAGCCCTGGAGTTCGACCGCCCCCTGGGCCACGTAGGGCAGAACCGCGTAGGCGCCCCCGAAGCTGAGTAAGGCCACCCGGGTGAAGAAGCGGGCCATCGTCGCCAGCAGACCGTCCCAGCCGCCCCAGGCGCTCAGGATCGCCAGCGGCACGGCCAGGGCCAGGACCGAGGCGATCAACGTCAGGGCCAGCCGGCGGCGGCTGAACCGGGCATGGGCGGGAGTGGGGGTGTCGTCGCCGTGCAGGGGTCCGATCGGCGCTGGCGCACCGGTGGGCGCGGGACGGGAACCACCGGGTGGGGCCAGAGC
>CAYGQY010000154.1:0-4959 GCA_964352195.1 uncultured bacterium | reverse complement strand
GAAGACCAGGCCGGCGGCCAGCCAGCGCAGGGGACGGGACGCGGGAATCGACATGGGGGGGACACGGCTGGGCCCAGGGTAGGCAGCCGCTCCGCTCCGCCCAGAACGGGATTCCCTGACCAGGGCCGCGGTCACGGCCGGCGGCGGCGCAGGCTGAACCAGAGTGAGGTTCAGAGCGACTGGCCGGACCCGTTCCATGCTCGAGCTTCTTCCCCCCCTCAACGACCGCAACCTCCCCTGGATGGACACGATCCATCCGATCGTCGTTCACTTCGTGATCGCGATGGCGCTGATCGCCTTCGTCTTCGATCTGATCGGCCGGCTGGCGGCCAAGCCGGCCCTCTATGAGGTGAGCTTCTGGAACCTGCTCTTCGCCACGGTGGCGATCTTCATCGCGATCATCTTCGGCCAGGTGGAGGCCGGGCTGGCCAATCCCTACGGCGCCTCCCGCGACATCCTCAGCCTGCACAGCACCCTGGGCTGGGTCCTGGCCGGGGTGCTCTCGGTGCTCACCGCCTGGCGGTATGTCATCCGCAGCCGTGATCCCCGCCAGCTGCCCCTCGCCTTCCTCGGAGCGGGCAGCCTGCTCAGTGTGCTGGTGGTGGTGCAGGTGGTGCTCGGCAACCAGCTGATCTGGGTCTATGGCCTGCACACCGTCAAGGTGGTGGAGGCGATGCGCGCAGGTCTGGTCTGATGGAGTTCGGTGCCAACGGCCTGCCCTATCGGCTGCCGATCCACCCCAACCTGGTGCACCTCACGATCGGGCTGTTCGTGATCGCCATCGCCTTCGACATCGCCGGAGCCCTCTTCCCATTCGAGAAGCGCCTCTTCCGCTTCCTGGCACTGCCCGTCACCCGGGCCGGTCTGCACGACGTGGGCTGGTACAACCTGCTGGCCTGCAGCCTGATCAGCTTCGGCACGGTGGCCGCCGGCTTCGTGGAGATGCAGCTGGCCGATCCCCTGCCCGGGGTCACCAGCAGCTTCGCCATGGGCAGCACCGCCACCATGCTCTGGCATGGGGCCGGTGGTGTGGCGTTGCTCTTCGCCATCGTGCTGATGGCGCTGTGGCGGGGGTTCCAGCGCTTTCGCTGGCGCTGGGAGATGGGCCGGCAGGTTCAGTGGAGCTACCTGCTCGTCGGCCTGGTTCTGTTCGCTCTGATGGCCTGGCACGGCACCCTGGGCGCCCAGCTGGCCGTGGAGTTCGGCGTCCACGTCACGGCCAGCCAGCTGCTCGCCGCCGGGGCCGATCTGCGCGAGGCCCTGCCATGACGGCCACGCCCCGGCGATTTCCCCTCAGGCGGCTGGTCGGGCTGGGCCTCTGGATCGCTCTGCTGGTCGGGTTGAGTCTCTGGGTGGAAAGCCAGGTGCCCCGCTGGCTGCCGGTGCAGGCCTCCTCGGCGGCCCCGCTGGTGGACGGGCTGTTCGCCTTCGAAACCGCCGTGGCCACCTTCGTCTTCGCCGGTGTGGTCTCGGTGCTGGCCTGGGTGGTGCTGTTCAACCGCGCCGAGAAATACGACATCAGCGACGCCGAGCCGATCGAGGGGAACACCACCCTGGAGATCGTCTGGACCGTGATTCCCCTGGTGCTGGTGATGGCGATCGCTGTCTACACGATCCAGGTCAACCGCGAGATTGCCCTGATTGGGCCCATGGACCATGCCCATGCCCGCGATCGCCCCCCGTCCTCGAGCCCCGGAGCACTGCCCCGCTCGGAGGTGGAGGTGATCGCCCGCCAGTGGTCCTGGGAGTTCCGGTATCCGGCGGCGGGGATCTCCTCCACCGAACTGCACCTGCCGCTCGGGCGCCGGGTGACCCTGCAGCTGGAGAGCGAGGACGTGATCCACGGGTTCTACGTGCCGGCCTTCCGCCTCAAGCAGCAGGTGATCCCCGGACGCTCGATTCCCTTCTTTCTCACCCCCACCCGGGAGGGCCGCTACCGCCTGCGGGATTCCGAGTACAGCGGCACCTGGTTCGCCGCCAACCAGGTGGATGTGGTGGTGCAGAGCGAGGAGGCTTACCAGGCCTGGCTGCGGCGGGCGGCGACCCTGCCCCTCCAGCCGGGCCTCAGTGATGCCGTCGGGGAACACGCCCGGCGCTCCGGCGACAGCCGCAGCAGTGGATACGCCACCGTGGTGCCGGCTCCGGCGCCTCTGGTGAACGTTCCCGGCTCCAACACCCTTCCCCACGACGGCTGATCCACCCATGACCTCCTCCGCCGGCGTCTCCGCGCGCATCCTGAGGGCTCCCCATCCGGTGCCGGGGGCTCCGGATAACTGGAAGCGCTTCTTCAGCTTCAACACCGACGCCAAGGTGATCGGTATCCAGTACATCGCCACAGCTCTGTTCTTCCTGCTGGTGGGCGGCCTGCTGGCGATGATCATGCGAGGTGAGCTGATCACGCCAGCGGCAGATCTCGTCGATCGCACCGTCTACAACGGCCTCTACACGATGCACGGAACGATCATGCTGTTCCTGTTCATCTTTCCGGTTCTCAACGGGCTCAACAACCTGCTCATTCCCTGCATGATCGGTGCTCCCGACATGGCCTTCCCCAGACTCAATGCCGCGGCCTTCTGGCTGGTGCCGGTTTTCGGGGTGATCCTGATGGCCAGCTTCCTGGTGCCCGGCGGCCCGGCCTCCTCGGGCTGGTGGTCCTATCCGCCGGTGAGTCTGCAGAACCCCCTCGGCCACTGGATCAACGGGGAGGCGCTCTGGATCCTGGCGGTGGCCCTCTCGGGGGTGTCCTCAATCATGGGCGCGATCAATTTCGTCACCACGATCCTGCGGATGCGGGCCCCCGGCATGACCCTGTTCCGGATGCCGGTCTTCTGCTGGACGGCCCTCTCGGCCCAGACGATCCAGCTGATCGGGCTGCCGGCGCTCACCGGCGGCGCGGTGATGCTGCTGTTTGACCTGGTGGTGGGGACCTCCTTCTACCGGCCGGAAGGGGGCGGCGATCCGGTGCTCTACCAGCATTTCTTCTGGTTCTATTCCCACCCGGCGGTGTATGTGATCATCCTGCCGGTGTTCGGGGTGTTTTCCGAACTCTTTCCGGTGTATGCCCGTAAACCGCTGTTCGGCTATGTCTTCGTGGTCTGGGCCTCGCTGGTGATCGTGGGCCTCAGCCTGATCGTCTGGGTGCATCACATGTTCCCCAGCGGTGTCCCCCAGTGGATGCGCGATGCCTTCATGGTCACCACCATGCTGATCGCCGTGCCCACGGGCATCAAGGTGTTCGCCTGGCTGGCCACCCTCTGGCGCGGCAAGTTGCGGCTCGACACGGCCATGTTGTTTGCCCTCGGCGGCTTGTTCAACTTCGTGTTCGCCGGTGTGACCGGGATCATGCTTGCCACCGTACCCGTCGACATCCATGTCAACAACACCTATTTCGTGGTGGGACACTTCCACTACGTCATCTATGGGGCTGCCACCATGGGGGTCTATGCCGCGATCTATCACTGGTTCCCTAAGTTTACCGGACACATGTATTACGAAGGCCTCGGTAAGCTCCATTTTCTGCTCACCTTCATCGGCACCAACCTCAATTTCTTTCCGATGCATCCCCTGGGTCTGATGGGCATGCCGCGCCGTGTTTCCTCCTATGACCCGGAGTTTGCGTTCTGGAACGTGATCGCGAGCCTTGGGGGCTTTCTGCTGGGGGTGTCGATCATTCCATTCCTGCTCAATCTGGTCAGCTCCTGGGTGCGGGGCCCCAAGGCGCCGGCCAATCCATGGAACGCCATCGGTCTGGAGTGGCTGCTGCCCTCACCACCCCCGGCGGAGAACTTCGAGGATCATGTGCCCACCGTGATCAGTCCCCCCTACGGCTACGGCACCGGCCGGCCCCTGGTGGAGCACCAGGCTGCCATCGAACGCGCCCTGCAGCAGGCCTGAGCCATGGCAGCCACCTCCCCCCTCGACGCCACGATGCCGGCGCAGCCGGGTTCCCCCCCGCGGGGACCCGCCGCGGCCCACACCAGCCACAGCCTGACGGGTTTCATCATCTTTCTCTGCTCCGAGAGCGTCATCTTTCTGGCGTTCTTCAGTGGCTATGCGGTGCTGAAGCTCTCCGCCCTGCAGTGGCTGCCGCCCGGGGTGGAGGGGCTGGAGTGGCGCACGCCACTGCTCTACACGCTGGTGCTGGTCTCGAGCAGCGGCACGGTGGCCCTGGCGGAGCGCTGCCTCACCCGGGGCCAGCTCTGGGGTTTCCGCGCCTTCTGGCTGCTGAGCATGGCCATGGGGGGCACGTTTCTCTATGGCCAGGCGAGCGAGTGGAGCAGCCTGGGGTTCGGGATCACCAGCGGCAGTTTCGGCGGCTGCTTCTATCTGCTCACCGGATTCCACGGCCTGCATGTGCTCAGCGGCATCCTGCTGATGGCCCTGATGCTGGTCCGATCCTTCCGCCCCGGCAACTATGCGGGGGGCGAGCAGGGGGTGATCGCCACCTCCCTGTTCTGGCATTTCGTGGATGTGATCTGGGTGCTGCTCTTTCTTCTGCTCTACGCCTGGTCATGATCCTCGACGACCAGCACCACGATGTGATCGTGATCGGCTCCGGTGCCGGTGGGGGCACCCTGGCCGGGGCCCTCGCGGCCAGGGGCCGTTCGGTGCTGCTCCTGGAGCGGGGAGGGGCGATGGCCCTGGCCGATCAGAATGTGGCCAGCGTCGACCTGTTCCGCAAGGACCGCTACCACCCCAGCGAATCCTGGTTCGGTCCCGACGGCGACCCGTTCGCCCCCCAGACCATCTACGCCCTGGGGGGCAACACCAAGATCTGGGGGAGCGTGCTCGAGCGGATGTGGCCGCGGGAGTTCGAGGGCCTGCCCCTGCAGGAGGGCGTGGCCCCGGCCTGGCCGCTCAGCTACGACGAGCTGGCCCCCTGGTACGACCGGGCCGAGGCCCTGTACCGCGTCCATGGCCGCTCCGGTGTCGACCCCCAGGAGCCCCCCCGCAGCGGCC
>CAYGQY010000153.1:0-4960 GCA_964352195.1 uncultured bacterium | reverse complement strand
GGGCCGGATCGCGCGGCGGTGCGGGGATCGGACCACGGGGGCAGCCCTGCTGGGGACTGGGCCAGGGCGGGCTGGCCGCCATCGATGCGGCGGAGGGGGTGCTGCTGCCGGAGGGGAGCGCCGGCCCAGGCGGAGTCGGCGGGAACTCCCTCTGGCTGGTCCATGATCCCTGGCGTCCGGTGCCCGGTCGCGGCGGCCATCTCGGCCGCGATGCCGGGCTGGTGGAGCGCGGCGATCTCGATCTGCGCGGCGATGTGGCCTGCTTCACCACCCCCCCGCTGGCCGAGGACCTGGAGCTGATCGGCCAGCCGGAACTCAGCCTCGAGCTGGCGGCCGACCAGCCGGGCTTCGATCTCTGCGGCGCCCTGTCGGTGCTCCAGGGCGACCAGGTGCTGCAGCTGTGCACCGGAGTGGCCCGCTGGCTCGGCCCCTCCTGCCGGAGCCTGCGCCGGCGCCCGCTCCACTTCCAGCCCCTGCGGGTGCGGCTGCGGGCCGGGGAACGGCTGCGCCTGTCACTGGCGGGGGCGGCCTGGCCCCAGATCGGCGTCAACCCCGGCGATGGCAGCGCGCGGGCCGGGGCGGTGGAAGCCGGACACCGGGTGATCACGCTGCAGCTGAGGCTCGACACCGCCCAGCTGCGCCTGATCCCTCTGCCTTCGGGCAAACTGGCGCCAGTCCGAGCTCACCGTCCGTGACCCTGCGCGCTTTCCTGCTGGCCATGGCCCTGGGCGCGGCCCTGCCCTTCGGGCTCCAGGGAGGGCCGGCCCTGGCCACGTCGGCCCTGGCCCCCGCCGAGGCCCGCAGCGCCGCGGAAACGATCCTCAACGCCCTGCGCCGCGGCGACGCCCAGGCCGTGTTCGAGCGGCTGGCCCCGGAACTGCAGAGCTCCACGAGCGTGCAGAAGGTGAAGGAACGCCTGGAGCGGCAGGGCCCGATCCTGGGCGGTCGCATCACGGGGGTGAGCACCGGCTTCGACGACAGCACGGTGGAGGGTGAACTGCGCAGCGCGGGGGGGACCCAGCCCCTGGTGCTGGTGCTCGACCCCCGCGGCCGGCTGCTGGGTTGGGAACTCGATCTCAGCGACACCCCCATCCGCCAGGTCGCCACCGATTTCATCGGCTCGATCGCCGAGGGCCGGGTGGTGGTGGCCCGCAGCCTGCTCTCGCGGGACCTGCAGGAGCAGATCAGCCCCCAGGATCTGCTGAACCGCTGGAAGGATCTGGAGAAGCTCACCGGCAGCTTCCAACGGCTGCGGGGCACGGTGGTGGCCAGTGAAGGGGGCCAGCAGCAACTGGTGCTGGTCACCACCCAGTTCGAGCGGCTCACCGACAACCTGTTCGTCATTTTCGACGACACCGGCCACATCGTCGGGGTCGATTTCCCCGAGGAGATCCGTGGCGGCGCCACGGCCCCCTGAGGCGGCGCCCCTTGGGTCGGGTGAGACGGTCGGCCTAAGCTCCCGATCCGACCGCACCCCCTCCATGCCCCCCACCAGCCTCGACTGGATGGTTCAGGACAGCCTGCGGCTGGCTGAGTGTCGCCACGACCATCCCTTCGCGGTGCTGGGGCCCCAACCCAGGGGTGAGGGCTGGGTGGTGCGGGCCTGGTTGCCCGAGGCCGAACAGGTGGAGCTGCTGCCGGAGGGCGGTGGGCCGGCGGCGGCGATGGGCACCCCACACCACCCCTGGCTGTTCGAGGCTGAGCTGGAGGGGAACCCCGGCCAGCACTACCGCTACCGGGTCCGGCGGGGCGGGATCGAGCACACCCAGCACGATCCCTGGGCCTTCCGCGAGGAGTGGATGGGGGAGCTCGACCGGCATCTGTTCGCCGAGGGGAACCACCATCACATCTGGAGGCGCCTGGGGGCCCACCCCTGCGAACGGGGCGGAGTGGGCGGCGTGCAGTTCGCCCTCTGGGCCCCGAACGCCCGCAGCGTGGCCCTGCTGGGGGATTTCAACAGCTGGGACGGCCGCCACCTGCCCATGCAGCTGCGCAGCGGCGGAATCTGGGAACTGTTCGTGCCCGGGCTGGGCCCCGGCACCATCTACAAGTACGAGGTGCGTTCCCAGGCGGGTCACTGCTACCAGAAGGCCGATCCCTACGGCTTCCAGCACGAGATCCGCCCCCAGACCGGCTCGGTGGTGAGCCGGCTCGGCCAGTACCGCTGGAGTGATCAGAGCTGGCTGGCGGAGCGGGATGGACGCGATCCCCTCGATCAGCCGATCTCGGTTTACGAGATGCATCTGGGCAGCTGGATGCATGCCGGGGCCGACCAGCCCTACCTGGAGGCCGACGGCACGGCCCGGCCGCCGGTGGCGGCCGCCGATCTGAAACCGGGGGCCCGGCTGCTCACCTATCCCGAGATGGCCGATCGGCTGATTCCCTACGTGAAGGCCCGGGGCTTCACCCACATCGAGCTGATGCCGATCGCCGAGCATCCCTTCGATGGCTCCTGGGGTTACCAGGTGACGGGCTTCTACGCCCCCACCAGCCGCTTCGGCCCGCCGGACGAGTTCCGCGCCTTCGTGAACCGCTGCCACGCCGAGGGCATCGGCGTGATCCTCGACTGGGTGCCGGGCCACTTCCCCAAGGACAGCCACGGCCTGGCCTTCTTCGATGGCTGCCACCTCTACGAGCACGCCGATCCCCGCATCGGTGAGCACAAGGAATGGGGCACGCTGATCTTCAACTACAGCCGCAACGAGGTGCGCAACTTCCTGGTGGCGAATCTCGTCTACTGGTTTGAGGAATTCCACATCGATGGCATCCGCGTGGATGCGGTGGCCTCAATGCTCTACCGCGACTACCTCCGCCCCGATGGTGAATGGTTGGCGAACGAGCACGGCGGCCGCGAAAATCTGGAGGCCGTGCGGTTCCTCCAGCAGGCCAACTCGGTGCTGTTCCACCATGTTCCCGGTGCGCTCTCGATCGCGGAGGAATCCACCACCTGGCCGATGGTGACGCAGCCCACCCACATGGGCGGCCTGGGCTTCAACCTGAAGTGGAACATGGGCTGGATGCACGACATGCTCGATTACTTCGAGCTGGATCCGTGGTTCCGCCAGTTCCACCAGAACAACATCAGCTTTTCGATCTGGTATCACTACACCGAAAACTTCATGCTGGCGCTCAGCCACGACGAGGTGGTGCACGGCAAGAGCCATCTGCTGCACAAGATGCCCGGTGACGACTGGCAGAAGTTCGCCAACGTGCGCGCCCTGCTCGCCTACATGTGGACCCACCCCGGCAAGAAAACGATCTTCATGGGCATGGAGTTCGGCCAGCGCTCCGAATGGAACGTCTGGGGTGACCTGCAGTGGGATCTGCTGCAGTTCGAGGCCCACCTGGGTCTGCGCAACCTGGTGGATGACCTCAACGGCTACTACCGCAACGAACCGGCCCTCTGGCGCGACGATTTCGATCAGTTCGGCTTCCAGTGGATCGACTGCAGCGACAACCGCCATTCGGTGATCAGTTTCATGCGGCGGGAGAAAGCCACCGGCCGCTGGGTGGTGGTGGTGGCCAACTTCACCCCCCAGGCCCATTCCCACTACCGGGTGGGTGTGCCCCTGGAGGGCTTCTACGCCGAAACCTTCAACACCGACAGCGCCCGCTACGGCGGCAGCAACCTCGGCAACATGGGTGGCAAGGCCACCGAGGAGTGGGGGGTGCACGGCTACAGCCATTCGCTCGAGCTCTGCCTGCCTCCGCTGAGCGTGCTGGTGCTGCAACGGGATGCGGAACGCAGCCAGAGCCTCTGTGACGAAGCCGCCGAAACCGGTGCTCCCGTCGGGTAGGTTCGCCCCTGGCACTTCCGTTCTCCATGGCCGACACGCTTCCCCTGCTGCTGCGGGCCGCCCGAGGAGAGCAGGTGGAGCGCCCTCCGGTGTGGATGATGCGCCAGGCGGGGCGCTACATGAAGGTCTACCGCGACCTGCGCGACCGCCATCCAGGCTTTCGGGAGCGCTCCGAGCAGCCCGATCTCTCCTATGAGATCTCGATGCAGCCGTTTCGGGCCTTCCAGCCCGACGGGGTGATTCTCTTCTCCGACATCCTCACCCCCCTGCCGGGGCTGGGGATCGACTTCGACATCATCGAGAGCAAGGGTCCGATCATCGACCCACCGATCCGCAGCCTGGCCCAGGTGGAGGCCCTGCGGCCGCTCGATCCGGCCACCAGCCTGCCCTTCGTGGGGGAGGTGCTGGGGCGCCTGCGCCAGAGCGTGGGCCATCAGGCCGCCGTGCTCGGCTTCGTGGGGGCCCCCTGGACCCTGGCCGCCTATGCGGTGGAGGGGCGGAGCAGCAAGAATTACGCCGTGATCAAGGCGATGGCGTTCCAGCAGCCGGCCCTGCTGCACCGGCTGCTGGGCCATCTGGCCGACGCGATCGCCACCTACGTGCGTTATCAGATCGAGAGCGGCGCCCAGGTGGTGCAGCTGTTCGATTCCTGGGCGGGCCAGCTCAGCCCGATCGACTACGACGTGTTCGCCGCCCCCTACCAGAAGCGGGTGGTGGACCAGGTGAAGGCGAAGCATCCCGACACTCCACTGATCCTCTACATCTCCGGCAGTGCCGGGATGCTGGAGCGGATGGCGCGCACCGGCGTCGATTTCATCTCCCTCGACTGGACCGTGGACATGGCCGACGGCTGCGCCCGGCTGCCCGGGCACCTGGGGGTGCAGGGCAACGTGGATCCCGGCCTGCTGTTCGGCACCCCCGAGGCGATCCGGGAGCGGATCGTGGACACGGTGCGCAAGGCCCGGGGGCGGCGCCACATCCTCAACCTGGGCCACGGCATCCTGCCGGGCACTCCGGAGGAGAACGCGCGGGTGTTCTTCGAGGCCGGAAAATCCGTCCATGAGCTGCTGGGAGCGGCCGTTAGAGCGGCCCCAGCGGAGGCCGCCCCGACCCGCCCCCCTCCCCCCCCCACCAGATCACCGGCGCCCGCGGCTGCGTCGGCC
>CAYGQY010000152.1:0-4967 GCA_964352195.1 uncultured bacterium | reverse complement strand
ACTCCCTCTGGGTCAACCCCTCGAGACTTTTGCCAAGAATATGGCTTCCGCGATAGTCAAGCTCGAGGACGATGCAGCCCAAGTTCTTGCGATATCCCCAATACCAAGATGGCCCTGTTCTAGAGGTAAAGAACAGACGGTCTGGCTCTTGCACAATATGCACAAGATACTTATAGTTCCTAGACTCATGCGGATAGGAGCTTGCCAGGACATGCATGCCGCGGGCTCTCAGCTGTTGATCAATCTGGTGGGTCACTCTATAGGTCCTACAGAAGATGTTTATCATGGGTTTACTCAATTTACTCAAGTGGTCTTTTAGTCAGTCAAGGCATTGTCTTTATGTTGCTTTTGATGAGGCTATCCTTTGCTTATGTGCTCTCGTTATTCTTTTTTTATGACAGCTACTCAATGCTCCTTCTGATTCAGTGCTGCCGGCTCGACTGGCCAATCAAGCTGAACATCATGATCAGAGACTTCAAGATAATGAGCAGAAGTCAGCGGCAATCGCCTTGACCTCTTGACCCTCCATGTCCGTTTGCTTCCGCCCCAGGCATTGACCACGATCTGGCTCAGGCCGTGGTTGAGGTGGCCTCCCGCCGCGTTCTCGGGGCAGGATTACTACGAGTGTTCACCCGCTCCACTCGCCATCAGACGCCCCGCCACCGTGACCTGAGCCACCCAGCCCGGCGGCGGCGAGGGGAGATCCGGATCACGCGCGCGCAAGGGTGCGGGAGTGGGTTCAGCTTGCTGAGGCCCTTCCAGTGGTGCGGGGCTGCGCTCACCGTCCCGCACTCGCCTGGCCCTTGCGCCGCGTGACACCCTGAACCCCCGCCGCCGGGTGGAGTTCCGTTGCAGCGGGTGAACCACAAACGACGCCCTCGATCAACTGGACTCTGGATCCACAGATGGTCAATCCCTCTCTCTTCTACCCTTTATTTCCTGCCTCAACGGGAAGGGCTGGGACGCATGACTGGTGGCTGAACACTGATCTGCCGATCGCTCCCTGGATCAGGCTGGATCAGCTGTTGCTACGGGCCGCTGGGTTCGATCTTCACGCCTCTTTTCTCTCTACGATCTACTACGCCCTTGATCGCCACCAAAGGCTGGCCAGGCGGGTCCCCACGGAACGGGGAGCTGTCTGCGCAACTGCCTTGCCGCCTCCTGCCGCGTCCTGACTGGCCCCGGGGCTCTCCATCGCGGAGTGATCTGGTGAGGCGTCCTGCTGCACCACGCCCTCGCCCGGTTGCACCACCAGGGCCAGGTCCTGCAGGAACCGCTCGATGAGAGCCTGAGCCGAATCCAGGTGGTGGTTGACGACAAACGCCTCCACGGCCGTGATTGGATCGCTTGTCACCAGCCGCTGTTCCGCCAGCTGCTGCAGTAACCAGTCCCAGTTCAGGGCCGGGTACCTGCGCGCGTAGTGGCTGGTGATGATGCGGAGGTGGGTGCCATCGAGCGATCCCAGGAACCACTGCGGCCGTTGGCTGCGGGGTGCTGGAAGCGGGAGTGGGGCTGAGCGATCAGACGTCTCAGCACCAGCAGCCATGGAGGCCGCCGGTGGTGCGGCCTGCTTCTGCTCCCCTTGTTCTCCCTGTTCCTCCCTAGAAATACTGCTGGTCTTGGCCTTGAGCTGCTCGGAGGAGTTCACCAGCAGAAACCTGGGGTACTCCCTGATGAACTCCGCCAGGTCATCGAACAGCGGTGTGGACCACTGCGGCGAGCTGCAGCGGCCCTGGGCCCGGGTGAGAGCCACATAGCGCAGGTTCAGCTCCTCCTCGGGCAGCACCACCGCCCCCCGGTAGCCCTGCTCATCCCACAGCGCGGGAGCCTGCTCTGGCCCGTACTCCCAGTTGCTCCGGTCACTCCCAATCCCGTGCAGCAACGCGTGGGCGTGGAAGTCATCGGCCAGGGTCACAGCTCCGAACTCGAGGCCCTTGGATTTGTGGGCCGTCGCCAGCGCGCACACCCCTGGATCGAGCTGGCCCAGTGACATCCCCCTGAGCTGGGCGATCTCCTCGGGGATTCGCTCCCAGTGCGGGTGCCACTCCAGCAGGGCGCACCAGCCCTTGAGGTCCCGCACGTCCTGCTCGTCGGCATAGGCGGCCAGCTCCCCGTAGCTCTGGAAGCCAGCGAGGAAGCGATCGCGGATCTGGCCCATCTCTCCGCGCCGGAGATGCCACAGGTCCAGCAGCTGATCGTGGCGGTACCCATCGAGGCCACCACACCAATACAGCCGCGTCCCGTGCTGGGCCAGATCAACCGCCCGCTTGAACAGGGCGGCATTCCCGCGGGCGATGAACGCCCGCGTCTGCGGCGCTGGAGAACGCCTCAGGCCCCTCACGGTCCGGGTCTCACCCTTCAGGGCCAGCAGGCGGTTGGCCGCCTCAGCCATCGTCTCCCCAAAGCGGAAGCTTCCGGTCAGGGCCAGTTCATCCCACTCCCCAGCAGCCGCCATCGCGTTGGTGGCATGGCGGAACTGGTAGATCTGCTGGTGAGGATCGCCCACCAACACCTTGGCGCAGTGCTGCTGCTCCAGGATCGCCAGCGTCACCGGGTTGGTGTCCTGGGCCTCATCGAGGAGGATCACGTCAAACCTCAGCTTCGGGCTGGAGAGCTGGTACAGCTTGAGGTAGCCGTCATGCAGCATCGGGATACGCCCATCACAGGGGTCGCCCATGAGGGCCCACAGCCGCGCTGCTCCCTCTAGAGCCGCACTGGGGTATCGCTTCTCTGGAGACAGCGATGCTGCAAAGGCAGGCAGATCTACGCTGCCGCTGCAGAGAAAGTGCTGCAGGGCCGCCAAGGCGTGCTGCGCCAGGGCCAGATCCTTGCGGCTCCGCCGCTCCAGAGCCAGGGCAAGGACCACCTGGTCGATCCGCAGGGCTCCCCGCAGTTGGTGGCGGTAGCGATGGCCAACAGAGCGGTAGGCCAGGCCATGGATCGTGGAGCAACTGACGGTTTCAGGAAAGCTCTCCCGAGCTTCTGCCGCCACAGCGCGGTTAAAGGCCAGGTACAGCATGCGCTGCTGCGGGCGGGCCCGGGCATAGGCCCGCATGGTCGTCGTCTTGCCCGTGCCGGCAAAGGCCAGCACCCGTAATGAGTCTGAGCGGCAGTCAATGATCGCCTGCTGCTCCTCGCTAAAAGTCTTGCCGCCCTGGGGCGGTTGATGTCCTGTGGTCATGGTCTTACTCCATCGTTGATCGGGTCATTGCTGGTCAGGGTGTCTCCACGGACACAGGCCGGGCCGCCATCAAGCAATCCAGAACCCGTGGCTGAACGGGGAAATGCCCAGCAGAGCGTCAGGGACCTGCAGCGGGTTCACCGCCACAGATCCGCGCAGGCTTCTAGCCCCCTCCCAATGATTAAGTCAGATGGAAAAGGCCGGAAGACTCCCTGAACCGCCAATCGGTGGATTTTCCAGCGCGGTAGTTTTTATGAAAACTTGAAATTCTAAGTCTCAGCCTGAAAGAAGAAGTACTATCAAACAAACAGAATGATTAAAAATCAGGGTTTTCGTTCTGCGACGAGCAGAGACTTCAATCAAGGTCAAGGTCTCCACCAACAGCATGACTGCAGGAATGCCAGGAATGTAGAAGAAAGGACTTCCCTAGACTTTGATTCCGAGAAGTATTGTTCTACACTATTGATAGATGGACGCCGATTTCACACTCATCATTTCCCCATAAACGATTCTTACAAAAGATACTCAGCCCAGGAATCAGAACGACCAGAAGTCACAGCACTCACAAGTCCAACATCATCAGCTTGACTGCCACGTCGTCCCGTCAGTCAAAGGAGGTCCAACACGCGACTCACAACACCCGCTGAACAATACCAGTCCCTCTTGGATAGTAGGGAGGCTAAGTATGCGGGCCGAACCAATTGTTCCCGAGATCCATCTCGGTTGCTTTGCGCTGCCTCAGAGGAATCCAGTTCATGTTCATAGCTAGTGGTAGCGGTAAGCAGGAACTGCCTAGGCCTAAGTTACGATTAGCCTGCAGTGGCGTGCGGCCAGCGCAACTGCTAGCCACAGTTATTGATATTCATGATATAGAATAGATATTAAATCTCTATAGCCGTGGTTATGGAGCTCTCCTGCGTCGTAACTCCATTGTTGGCAGTTGGCAACCGTTGGCAACTGCCTGCCAGGGACTAGAGGAACAGTAAGACTTCCAGTGCAGGGGATCCGAGAAAGTCCACCATTCGCCATCACATCAGATATTCATATCTACATAGAAATAGTCGCCTTGCATTATGCACGTGTAACTTGTTACACTAAAGATAGACCGTATAGATCCTGAATATGTTGTCCAATAGTACTACTACCAATCGCCGGCCGCATCGCTCTCAACGACCGGAGCAAGTAGAACTCCGAGGCTATCTTGAAAATCAGCTGAATCTCGGCTTCCAGCCAAGATATATGATCAGCTATCACTTTCGCTCTCCTGAGGAGACATGCTGGAGAGGGAAAGAACAACCCAATGCGATCGCAACACAGGCCAGGCATCGACCCAGAACCAGCACCTGGAATCAGGTCGGCTCCTATCATTACTACCAGAAGAGACGCAACAATCCCGACCTGGCGTCTACCGACAATGAGCATATCAAAAACCTGCTCATCCGCCGCCATTTTGGCCACCAGCGCCTAGACCAGTGGAACAAGACCAAGTTGCCACCCATGCTGTTCTTCCTCGAGCGCGGCATGGGTGTTCAACTGCATGGTCACCTTCTCATCCCTCAGCCTCTGCCAGAGTTCGACGCCCATCAAAGCTTGGCGGCTGAGTGGAAGGGTTACCTGCCTCAGCATGCTAAGTGCCTTTCTCGGCAGCGACCAGCTGATGTCCGCCCCGTCACCGATGCAGCAGGAATCATGGGGTACCTCTGTAAGGAAACTTCCTCTGGACACGTGTCGCTGGACTTCATCGCCTCGAACTTGATCAAACCAGCATCGTGATGATTAGATCTAG
>CAYGQY010000151.1:0-4980 GCA_964352195.1 uncultured bacterium | reverse complement strand
GGGGCGGGGGACGGGGCCGCGGCTGCAGCCATGCGGCTGGCCGAGGAGCTGGGGGAATGCATCAGCGCCCGGGGCTGGGTGCTGCTCACCGGTGGCCGCCCGGCAGGGGTGATGGCAGCGGCCAGCCGCGGCGCGGCTCGGGTGGAGGGGCACCTGGTGGTGGGGGTGTTGCCAGATGAAGGGAACGGTGACGACAGGCAAAACACGGCGGACCTGGATCTGGCCCTGTTCACCGGCATAGGCAAGGCCCGCAACGTGATCAACGTGCTCAGCGCCGATGTGGTGGTGGTGTGCGGTGGCGGCGGCCCCGGCACGGCCTCGGAAGCCGCCCATGCGCTCAACGGGGGCAGGCCGCTGATCCTGCTGGCGGTGCCGGTGCTGTGGCGGGAGTTCTTCTGCTCGCTCAGCAAGGGGGTGGAGAGCGCGAGCGACGTGCAGGAGTGCTGCCGGTTGATCGAGGCCCGCATCAAGGAGGCATGAGCCGGCCATCACCTCGAGTCCCCCTGACCCCGCAGGGGGGCTGGTTGAGCGACGGGCGCCAGGTGCTGCGCTTTCGCCCGACCCGCTGGGAGCGGGAGCGGGATATCTGGAGATCACCAGTGGCGAGCTGCTTCCAGACCCCGGCCATGAGATTCCATTGCTGACCAAGAGACAGGAGTTGAGCTGAACCGGCCAGCATCAGAAGACCTGAAAGCAGCCAAGCAGAGCTTCACATTTTTACTGCTTGGATACAATGGATTCATAAATCGGATAATTGCGACTGGGCCACCGCCGGCGGCTTGCAGCTGCTTTCGCCGTGCGCATTCAGGCCACTACCTGGCACCAGCGTTGTACTGGTAGTTGCCCTCAAGCTGGTCGAGAACGACGGTGTTGGGCGGGTTGGAGGTGGCGGTGGCCGTCAGAACCATCTCCTTGTCCAGTTTGCGTGATCTGAACTGCCATCCCTTCGGCAAGGTCAGGCGCTTGCCCAGGGTGGGCAGGTTTTCGATGGTGTTGTTGGGGTCGGCTTTCAGGGACAGGCTGAACATGGTGTAGACGGCGCCCTCGGGCGTGATCAGCTCATACACCGTTTCGCCCGCATTGAAGATCATGAGACTGTCACGTTTGGAGACCAACGGCTTGTAGGCCACCGGCGGTCCGGAAACGAACTCCTTGAAACTTGGGACTTCGAAGGTTCCGTCCAGGTTCAAGGGGATCCCGGCGATCACTCTCTGCTTGCAGCCATCCCAGGACGACGCGGTGATGGTGTTCGCCACCAGACGGCGCGGGCCATTGAAGAAGATCCCATCGCCCCCGAACTCCTTCTTCAAGGTCTCCGCATTCAGAGCGCGGAAGCGTGCGTCCATCACGTCGTTGGGCGCGGGAAGGGCGTTGCTGAGAGAGTTGAAGTAGTTGCCGATGCCGCCGCCGTTGGGCTGGCGGAACATGAACAGAATCTCGTAGAAGGCCCTGCCGCGCCAGTTCTCAGCCTTGATCGGGCAAGGATTCGTCAGGTTGATGATCGGTCCGGTTGCCGGCTTGGCTTGCGCTTGTGCCGTGGGGTTCCAGGCCACTGCAGCGACCAGCGCGGCAGACGCAAAGAAGGCCGGCACAGCGTTCTGAAGAGTCTTCATGATCAAATCTTTCGAGGGGTTGAGTGAGGGAGAATCGAGATAGCGAATCGGGATGAGCGCTGATCAGGGAACGAGACTGGCACCTCCGTTCATCATTTGGCCTGCATCAGCGCAGGCGGCTTCCAGTTGCCCTCGCCGGGCGGCAGGATCGAAGGCGGCGTGTCCTTCGGCCAGTACAGGCGCATCACCATGTAGATCGGGCCATCCGGCGCGGGCAGCCAATTGGCTTCCTTGTCCTTGCCGGGCGAATCCTTCTGGATGAGCAGCGTGAGCGACCCGTCCGCGTTCTTCTTCAGCGTGGGAAGCATCGGCGAATTGATCAGGTAGCGGTTGATCGGGTTGTCGATCAGCAACTGCGTCTTGCCGTCGTACATCGTCACCGACCAGAACGAGTTCACAGGCGGCAACTGGTCTTTGCCGAAGGTCAGGGTGTAGCGATGCTTGCTGCCGTCCAGCGCAGCGCCGGTGCCGTCGGTCTTGGCCAACGGGTACATGGCCTCGGCGGCGTCGTTGCCGTAAATGCCGGCCATCGCGGCGGCGGCGCGCAGCTCGTAGTCGCCCTTGAAGAAGGCGCGGTCGCCGAAGGCGGCGCCGACGAGCCAGCCGTTGATGTCCTTGCCAATCCTGTCGCGGCGCTTTTCGATCGCCTCGTAACCCTGCTTCACGGCCTGGCCCACCGCCGCCTTCTGCTCAAGCGAGAGGTCATTGAAGTTGAAGGTCTTGCCCGGGCCGATGCCGATGCTGGCGAACTTGGCGCGCAGCTCCTTTTCTTCCGGCACCACGGGCGCGAACTGCAGCAGGAAGTCGAGAGTGGCCGCGAAGTCGGTCTTGAACGGGGCCTGGCCAACGAAAGGCGGGAACGCGATGGCCGGTGCGGCGGGCGGCGCAGGCTGCTTCAGGAAGGCCGAAAGGGGCTGGGCGCGGAGGCCGGCCTGCACCTTCTTCACGTTGTCGATGTCGGCAGCGTTGAAGAGCTGGGTGCGGAAGATGATCAAGCTGAACTGTGTTTCCGAACGGAACACCTTGGCGATGCCTTCGGGCTTGTCGCCCTTCCATTTGGGGCCAGCGACCAAGTAGCAGCCCGCACCGTTGCCGGTGGTGCGGCTGCCGACGTAGCCGTAGTTGAAGGAATACAGGTCGGCCAGTTGCACCGAGAAGTAGCGCCCTTTCTCGACCTCGGGCACGCAGAACACCAGCGGCTCGGCGCGCAGGTCGGCCTGGATCATCGAATAGGGCGTGTCGGCGTTCGGCGTCGGGATGGCCGTGTCTTTGGGGGTGAAGGTCTTGGCGTCGTTCCAGACCTGGTTGAAGCCGGCCTTGAACTGCGGCGACGCCTTGTCGACGTTGAACTCGTACATCGCCTTGTAGGCGGCGATCATCGGGAAGCCGTAGACGTAGGCCTGCTCGGCGATGCGCTTCATCTCCTCGATGCCGGGCGCAGGGACGCCGGCGGCAATGTCCTTCTTCGCCGCCTGGCTGACCGCGTCGTCGCGCTTCCCAAAGGCGGGGAGCACCGACACCGATACGAGCAGCAAGCCGATCAATCCAGCTCGGAACGCGACGTTCGCCGAGCGCATGTTCAGGTGATTCATCGCCAGTGGCCCCATCCAAGAAGAAAAACGGATCGATATATCTTAGTTTTAGACAGAAAAATCTTCATATTCTGGCTGAAAAGGCAGCACAGAGATACGGATTAAGCCAAATCATGGTTGACAAACCAACGACTCCTTCATGTGCGTACGCTCTTCCTGGCTGCGGGCTGAGCCAGGGCTCATTCGTTGACCATCGAGGCCTTCACTTCAACCGAGCCATCGCCGCATTGCACGAGGCGGCCGGTGGGATTGGCCATGAGGGTTCCCAGCACAAGCTGGGGATCCGCCGGACGGATCTGGCCAGGCTGAAGGTTCATGCAGATGATCGTGGTGATCTTGGGGTTCTGGCTGGGGGTGAGGAAGGCTGCTCCCACATAGGCATTGAGCAGGCCCACTTTCGGCCCCTGGGCTGGAATCACATAGCTGTAGGCGGCTTCCGTGGTGGTGCGCACGGCATAGTCGAAGGTGGCGGGCAGGGTGATGCCGAAATCCTGCTGGATGTTGGAAACTGCGGCACGAAAGGCCCCATTCTTTTGAAAATAGGTGCGCTGGCCTTCCATCATCTGGGCCACGGCCTTGAGGGCGGCCTTCTGATCTGGATTCGCCGGAAGCTGAGCGTTTGCAGGCAGGCCTACCGCCTTGCCCACACCCAGCAACAGGGCGGAGACCGCCATGGACCGCAGCATGGTCTGACGGAAGGAAGGAAGCATGAAGGGCCTCTGTTAACGGGTGGCAATCTGGCGAAGTTACCAGGAGGAAGGCCTCCGTCACAGCCCTTTCAGGCCGGCGCCCCATAGGCCACCTGGCAGACCGCATTGAGCAGCTGGGCTTCTGCCGCAGAAGCCGGCGGCTGGCCGTCGACGAGGCCCGTCTGGCAGTTCGCTCCACCGAACAGCTGCGGGCCTCCATCGACGCTGTAGAAGAAGCTCGCCCCCTGGCTGCCCACGGCCTCCACTGAGCCGTAGTTGAGCGTGTAGGTGGTCTGCGGCACCGTGATCACGGCAGATTGCTGCGCCGCCGCCTGGTTCACCAGCGCCGTGATCGCGGCACCAGTGGCCAGCCCCGTCAGCCCCCAGGCGGCAGCACTTGGACCCCACCAGTTCCAGGCGGCAGGATTCACCTGATACCAGCCTGCGCTCCAGGGCCGTGCCCCCCAGTAGCCGCCATTGACCCAGGCTGGATGGAAGCCGGCGTAAGGTCGGGCGTAGAAGCCCCGGTCCACAGCGCCGACCCCCACAGCTGGCCGTACACCGGCTCCATAGACCGGGTGGTAGCCCACGTAGCCGCCGCGAACTCCAACGTCACCACCGAAGCGATAGCCGCCCACACCCCTGCCCCAACCGCCTACGCCTACTCCGCCACCCAGTCCGAGGCGGGCCAGGGCCGGCTGGATACCCTGGCTGGCGGCCGTGGCCAGGCTGATCATCACCAGCAGCGCCGCAGTGGCACGGAGCCAAACGTTTTGGCGTCTCGAGGCCGGATCGGGTGAGGTGATCGCCACGAACAGACGGTTCGTACTTGGCTTTTTCTAGTCCCAAGCTGTCACGGAGGACGGTGATCAGACGATGAACGTCACCCGCCGATGTTGGGATCAACCCAGATTGGTTTGGTGCATGGGAAGACAGAGGCCAAGCGCAGCGGCCCCTGCTAAGCAGGAGGTCTTCTCCCCGCTCGTGCCATGAAAAGGATCCATGAACTCGCTGTCCTGGCCTTCTCTGGCGTGGCTTTCTCCTTGGCCGCAGGCAGTGTCTGCCAGGCACGACCGAACCCCGGGG
>CAYGQY010000150.1:0-5013 GCA_964352195.1 uncultured bacterium | reverse complement strand
AGGGGCACAGCCCCGAACTCCGCCAGCGGATGGGGGAGTTCGATCTCGAGCAGGCGGCTCATGCCTTTGGGAATCGGGCCGCCATCGGCGATGCCGTCTCGCATTACCGGCGCCGGCTGCACCCGGCCACGGCGATCTGCTTTTGCTGCACCATCGAGCACGCCGAGCAGATGGCGACGGCGTTCCGCGCCGATGGCATCCGCGCTGCTGCTGTCAGCGGCAGCACCCCAGCCGAGGAACGCAGGCGCCTGATCGCCGGGCTGGGCACCGGGGAGGTGGAGGTGCTCACCAGCTGCATGATCATTTCCGAGGGCACCGACATCCCCTCGGTGGGCGGAGCGATCCTGATGCGCCCCACCGCCAGCCTCAGCCTCTATCTGCAGATGGTGGGCCGGGCCCTACGGCCCGCACCCGGCAAGCACGAGGCGGTGATCCTCGATCACGTCGGCAACGCCCACCGCCACGGTCTGCCCACCGATGAGAGGGAGTGGAACCTGGCCGGAAGGCGGCGCCGGGAAGGTGTCTCCATCCCGATCAAGGACTGCCCGCTCTGTTTCTGCAGTTGCCCCAGCGCGACCCAGCAGTGTCCCGACTGCGGCTACCTGTTCCACACAGGCGAGCGCGATGAACAGCGGCGGGGGCTTCAGCGGCTCGATGGCGAGCTGGTCGAAATCGTCGCCACCGGTCGCCACCGGCCCAAAGCCCCTCAGCAGCGGCCCCGGCGGCGTTTACCCTCAGCCGGCTGCCGCACGTTTGAGCAGCTGCTGCAGCGGAAGCAGGAGCGCGGCTACAAGAGCGGCTGGGCCAGGCACGTCTGGGCGGACCGGCAGCGCAGTGCTTAGGCGATGGGTTGGTGAGCACCGCCCCCGGCCTTAGCGTTGACAGCAAGGCTGTCAGTGCAAGCGGGACTCGTCCATGGCCTCCCTCACGATCCGCAACCTTGACGAGCGCACCAAGGCGCAACTCCGCATTCAGGCCGCCCGCCACGGCCGATCGATGGAGGAGGAAGCCCGCACGATCCTCCGATCTGCCATCGAAGCCCGGCAGCCCGCCGCAACCGCGCAGGGCTTGGGCAGTCGCATCCATGAACACTTTGCCCAGCTCGGCGGCGTGGAGCTGGAGCTGCCTGAACGCTCCTCCCTGCCAAACCCAGCCGAGTTCGACAGAGAAGCGGATCTTGAGCACTGAGAAAGCCAGTTCCAGCGAGGGGAGGGTTGGCCGTGATCGTGCTCGACACCAATGTGATCTCGGAGCTGATGCGCCCGCAGCCAGAGCCACGGGTGCTGGCTTGGGCCGATGGCCTCGATCCAGAGTCGGTGGCGATCACGGCGATGAACGAGGCCGAAATCCTGCACGGCCTGGCCCGGCTTCCGGATGGCCGCCGTAAGCAGCAACTGCAGCAGAGCTGGGATGCCCTGGCGGCTGAGCTGTTCGCTGGCCGAATCTGGCCCTTCACCAGCGAAGCGGCCCACTGGTATGGCGAACTGCTGCGGCGACGCGAACGGTTGGCCAGGCCGATGGCGACGGCCGATGCAGTGATCGCGGCCACGGCTCTGGCCCATGGGGTGCCCTTGGCCACAAGAGACGTGGCCGACTTCACCGAGATCGGCCTGGAGTTGATCAATCCCTGGGACATGTCCTGAGCCGCCCTGGGCTTTCTGCCTACAGCCGCACGGTCTGGATGGTCCACACCGCGTTGGAGGTCTGCTCGGGCAGGGAATCCCTCAGGGTCTGGAGCTGAGGCAAGAGGTCGCGTACCGAGCGACGCGGCACCAGCTCAGCAATGGCCTTGCCGCGGCGGGTGATCACCACCGTCTGACCGGCCTCCACCGTGTCCAGCAGGCTCGCGAGCCTTGCCTTGGCTTCTGCCGCAGTCACCTCAAGCACGGCCTCTGACCATCTGGTCCCCATGTCTAGGCCGGACTCGTGGCCCGGCAACAGGAGGCATGGCCTCCTCCCCCAGCGAACACGAGATCCAGCAGCGCATCCGCCTGGCCTGCGGCCGGGGCCCGGTGCGGCTGTGGCGCAACAACACCGGCGCCCTGGTCGATCAGCAGGGGCGCTTCGTGCGCTTTGGGTTGTGCAAGGGCAGCAGCGATCTGATCGGCCTGCGCTCGCTGGTGGTCACCCCCGAGCTGGTCGGCCAGCGGATCGCCCAGTTCGTCGCGCTGGAGGTCAAGACACCCCACAGGGTCGTCAGCCCGGAGCAGCGGGCCTTTCTGGCTCTGGTGGAGCGGCTCGGCGGTGTGGCGGCCGTCTGCCGCTCGCTCGAGGAGGCCGAGCAGGTGCTCGCCAAGAGGAGTCACACGCCGTCCTGCCGCTGATGGATCCGTCAGAGCTGCAGCGGCGGCTCAGGCGGCTCGCCCAGGCCCACCCCGGCGAGCACCCCTACACCCTGGCTTTGAGATTGCAGGTGGAGACAGGGAAGGTGATCACTGGCCAGCAGGCCAAGCACATCCTCAACAGGCTTGGTGATGACCTGTCCAGACATACCAAGGCATGACAGGCTCTGGCTGCGCTTGCCAAGTTTGTATTAGCTTCCCGCTAAGAACTCGGAGTTCGGATCGTGGTCATCACCTACGCGGAGCTGCTTGAGCACCAGGAGGAGAACCGCGCATCATTCGGTCGCATGCTGCTGAACTGGCGCCGGGGCAACGGTTGGACCCAGTACACCGCCTGCAGCTGGGCGGAAGAGGTGGGTTTCGAGACGATCTCCTACGGCAACCTCTCGGTGATCGAGCAGGGCAAGGCCGGCGAGCTGCGACAGAAGGCTTTTTGGCAGCTGGGAGAACTCAACCGTCGCATCGCCGACCAGGACTGGGGCTCTGTGAAGGATCAGGCGATCAAGGAGAAGCTCGAGGGCGCCGTTCCTCTCGGGGACAACGACTGCCCGGTCTGGACGCCCCTGGAGTTCTGGGCCTGCTACTGCGGTCTGCGCGAGGTGCCGGATGCCTTCCGCACCACACCGGCCCCCACCATCGGCCAGCGCAAGGCCACGGAGCTCTCGAGCAAGTGGCGCAACCAGATGCGCCGTGTGGTCGGCGAGTGCGGTCTCGAACCCAGCGACGCCCTCAACTCCCTGGCGGCAGAAGCCAGCGAGGAGCACCGCAAACGCTTCTATGCGGTCCTCACGGGTTTTGGCGACTACAAGCCCGAGGAGCTCGCTCCCCTCTGGATCGAGGGGGACTCGTATCAGCCCAAGCGCTGGCTTGACCAATGGGAGGCCGCGAACCGCCAGCCACGCAAACCCGGCAGCCGTAAGGGCAAGAAGCCAGTCTCGGCCTGACGGCTAGGAATTAACAGCCGCTACTCGTGTGGCTTCCAGCGGAAAGCCCTAAGATCCGGATCAGCGGGCAACCGCCCGATCTGATTCCCCATGGTCACACCTTCCAGGCCCTTGGAGGCCCAGTGTCATCACCCTCCTGAGCAACAGCTCACCCACGCCCTGGCCTGCTTTCAGGCCGAGGTATCCGCCATCTCCTCCCCCGACCTGAGCGCCGTCGCGGAAGCTGCCCGACCTGCCTTCCGCCAGGGCATCGGCTGGTTCGCCCAACTGGGCGAGCAGCACGGCCGGCCCAGGCTGCAGGTCACGGTGAGGCATGCAGCGGGTGCCGAGCTCAGCAGCGAGGCCTGGGCCGATGAGCCCAGCGCTCTGTCGGACATGACCGGCTTGATGCTGGCCATGCTGCTGGGCATTCCCGTGTCCGCCCAGGCTAGGGCTGCAAAGCTCTGTTCTGATGTGGAGCAATGCGTGGCCGACAAGCCTGAAGGCCCGCTGGTGCCTGCGGATCGGCCGGAGCCCGATGGCGAGTCGGAAGCACCAGACCAGCACACCCAGGCGCTCTCTCAGGCCCAGGCCAGCAGTGGTGGCACCTCTGATGGGAGCGGTGATCCGGCCCTGGTTCCCCTGACGTCCGAGGAGATCAGCGGCTATCACCGCCGCGTGCTGGATCTGCCGCAGGCCTCCCGCCGGGAGCTCACCCATGCGTTCCGCGAGCACTTCCAGGTGCCGCGCAGCGCCCGCTCGATCGGTGATCGCATCACCCTGCGCCAGCACGGCGACTTCATCGAGCGCTTCCTTGAGGAGGTCCAGGGCCAGGCGCTGGAGAACGTTCCCTCGCCGCCAGCCGCATGAGCAGCAGCCATCGTCCCAGGCCTCCCCGTCGCTATGGGGAGCAGCCCCGCTCAGTGGCCGGCCGCCACTTCATCCAGACCCAGGTACGCACCGACGTCTACCTGCGCATCCGCGAGCTGATGGAGGCCCGCAACCTCTCAGCCAGCGGAGCGGTGCACCACCTGCTGAGGGAGCGCTTTGGCCTGCCACCGCTTCCTCCCTTCGATCA
The DNA here is from genome assembly GCA_964352195.1 of uncultured bacterium. Classification (GTDB taxonomy): domain Bacteria; phylum Cyanobacteriota; class Cyanobacteriia; order PCC-6307; family Cyanobiaceae; genus CAYGQY01. The sequence continues at coordinate 670 of CAYGQY010000150.1, read as the reverse complement.
AGACCCCATGTCGACCGATTCACCTCATGGCTAAAGACCTTTTTCGCACGCCCCTCGCCCCGGTGCGCTGGGCCCACCTGATCACCCCCCGCCATCAGCTCGATCGGAGCAAGCCGCTGGCCTGGACCTGTGATCTGCTCCTTCCCAACGCCGACGAGAAGGCCCAGGCCTTTCTGCTGGCGATGGAGGACCAGTTCATCGCCCTGCACGGCAGCCGTAAGCGCCGGGCGGAGAAGGGCTTCCCCTGGAAGGCCGACAAGGACAAGCCCAGCGAGCTCACCGTGGTGCGCTTCAAGATCCTGCAGTTCCAGCGGCGCGACGGCTCCCCCTCGGAAGGGCCCCGCATCGTCGATGCCAAGAAGCAGTCCTGGGATGGGGCCGCCATCGGCAACGGCTCGAAGGTGATCGTCGCTTTCGACATCTACGACTGGGACGGAGAGAACGGCTGCGGCATGACCTTCCAGCCCAGGGCCGTCCAGGTGGTCGAGTTCGTGCCCTACGAGCAGGTCGATCCCACCGACGGCTTCGACGAGCTTGACGGCTACTCCGCGGTCAACACATCCACCGGCTCCGGCTCCAGTGACTGGGCCGCCGATGACGACGCGGAGGAACCGTTCTGATGACACACCTCCATAGCGTCCGCGGCGGCGTAGGCGGCGGCCGGCCCCAG
>CAYGQY010000149.1:0-5059 GCA_964352195.1 uncultured bacterium | reverse complement strand
TTCGCCGCCAACGCCTCCCAGGCCTACGGCACTGGGCCGGCCAAATCAGGCGAGGCCTTTTTCCGCTGGCTCGACAGTGACATCATCGAGCGGGGCGGACGGGTGGACGACCCGCAGCTGGTGGTCACGGGCAACACCGTGGTGGTGACCGGCCAGTACACCAGCAGGGGGTATACGAGCCGGGCCGACTTCCTGTTCCGCGTCGAAGATGGGCGCATCGTCAGTTGGCGCATGCGCTACTGATTCCAGTCGTGCTGGATGTGGGGGCTCGCTTGCCCTCCAGGGGGCCCCGCCCCTCAGGGCAGCGCGCATTCCAACCCGCCTTGGATGCCATCAGCGACGGGCCACCCAGATCGTGCCCATGCCCAAGCCCGTGATGGCGGCGGCGCTGTTCCTCAACGGCTCCTTCCTGCTCGTGGGGGGCAGGGAGATCGCCTTCCGCCGGCCGGTGGCGATCCGCGAAACCTCCACTATCGGCATCTCCCTCATCCTGGCGGTGGGCCGCCGCTGCTCCAGGCCGCTGGATCTGAGCCAGAACGACAAACCGGCCACCACCCAGCGGCTGGGCCAGTTCCTGCGGGCCCGCACAGGGCCTGGACACTGCCGGCCGAGGACGCGGAGCGCATCCGGTGCAGCCTGGAGGATCACCACCCAGTTGACCAGCGCCATGGTGACGGCCGTCTGTGGGGATGGGGGCCAGGCCACCGTTGGGGGGCAGAACGGGCCAGGCTGGATCCAGCCTCCCCACGGCTTTGGACCCCAACCCCTGGCTCGAGGCCTGGCTGCCGGCCCTGCGCTCCCCCGCCGGAGCCGCGGCCTTCGTGCCGCTCTACGCCCTCTGGGTGACCCTGCTGCTGCCCGGGGTCTGGGCCTCCATGCTGGCCGGCGCGCTCTACGGCACCGTCCTGGGCAGCCTGATCGTGCTCCTGGGGGCGTCGCTGGGGGCCATCGGCGGCTTCTTGCTCGCCCGCCACCGGCTGCGCGACTGGACCCGCCGCCGGCTGCAGAGCTTTCCGACGCTGCTGGCGATCGAGCGGGCGGTGAGCCGGGAGGGCCTGAAGCTGGTGTTGCTCACCCGCCTCTCCCCGGTCTTCCCGTTCAGCCTGCTCAACCTCGCCTACGGGCTCAGTGAGGTGAGTTTTCGGGATTACACGATCGGGCTGGTGGCGATCCTGCCCGGCACGGTGCTGTTCTGCGCGCTGGGGGAGCTGGCCGGCGATGTGGCCCGCTTCGGCGAGGTGCTCCACGGCGACGCCGACTCCGGCACCTGGGCCCTGCGGGCCCTCGGTCTGGTTGCCACGGTCGGGTCGATCTGGGTGGCAGGCCGGGCGGCCCGCCGGGCCCTCGAGCGGCTGGATCGGGGCTGAGCCCGGGGCTGTGGTGGCCGGGATCACCTCGGCCGGTGCTCCCGGGCAGCCGCCCGGGTGGCGCCGGTGCCGGGAGCGGCTGGCTTAACTCCCCCGTCATGCCCCGTTAACGACGGCTCCGGTGTCCCCGCAGGACAGTGCTGCCGACTTCTGTCTCCCCCTCGGAATGGTCTCCGTTGCCGCCGCGGTTCCTGCCCTCCCCGAGTTCGCCAGGCCCCTGGCCAGCCTGCTGGCCGAACGCTTCCACGCTCCGGCTCCCGTCCCTGAGCCGGAGGAGCCCCAGGACCCGGAGCTGGCCAACCTGAACCTCACCCCGGAGGGGGAGGATCCCACCGAGGAGCAGTTCCAGAGCGAAATCTCCGATTACGTGGCGATCGGGGACAGCCTCTTCATCATCTCCAGCGGTGGTGGCTCCACCCTCCAGATCACCGATGCCACCGATCCCAGTGAGCCCGAACTGGTCGAACGGGTCACGATCGAGGTCGATGGGGAGCCCTACACCACCCAGTCGGTGGCCACCCACGACAACCTGGTCGCTGTTGCCCTCTCACCGGCCGACTACAACACCACCCCGGCCCCGGGCGTGGTGCGGTTCTACGAGATGCAGCCCGACGGCACGCTCACCTTCCTGCACGACGAACCCGTCGGCTATCTGCCCGACAGCATCGCCTTCACCGACGACGGCTCCCAGCTGGTGATCGCCAACGAAGGGCAGCCCAACTGGGGAGAGGAAGGCCCTCCCAACGACGATGGCCCCACCTTCCCAGACGCCTATACCGTGGATCCCGAGGGGTCGATCGGCATCATCGACCTCTCCGCCGAGCTCAATCCGCCGATCGCCGAGCTGGTGGCCGGCCTGCTGCCGGATCGGCTCCAGATGCTCGCCGCCGACCTGCTCGGGCCCCTCACCGAGCGGCTGCTGGAGTCGCGATTCGCCGACCGGATCGCATCCAGCTTCCCCCAGCTTCTGGAACCCTCCTACGCCTATACGGAGCTCGGCTTCGAGGATGTGGAGATCCCCTCCGACATCCGGATCAGCGGACCCGCTGGCACCACCGCTGCCCAGGACATCGAGCCCGAGTACGTGACCATCGAGGGGGACGTGGCCTACGTGACCCTGCAGGAGAACAACGGCATCGCCGTGGTCGATCTGACCACCCGGACGATCGAGGGGGTCTATGGCCTCGGCACCCTCGACTACTCCGAGGTCGCCGTGGACCTCACCGATCGGCCCAGCGGCACCTTCCAGCCCCTGCTGGGGCAGGACTACGAGGGGTTGCGCATGCCCGATGGCGCCGATGCCTTTGAGACCGGAGGGGGCACCTACGTGATCACCGCCAACGAGGGCGATGCCCGCGTCTACGCGGACAACGACAACGCCGTGTATGTGGATGAGGAGCGCAATCCTCGGGTGAAGACCATCGTCGACGACGTGGGGGTGCGCGACACCACGACGAACACGGCCTTCGGCAGCCGCAGCGTCAGCATCTTCGACACCGCCAGCGGCGAGCTCGTCTGGGACAGCGGTAACAGCCTTCAGACGATTGCGGTGGCCTCGGGCACCTACAGCGATTCCCGCAGCGACGACAAGGGCGTGGAGCCTGAATCGGTCGTGGTGGCGGAGATCGATGGCCGCTCCTACGCGATCGTCGGCTTGGAACGGGGCACCGCCAGCACCCTGGCGGTGTTCGATGTGACCGACCCCGCCAACACCGTCTACGTCACCCACACGGTGCTGGAGGAGAGCATCTCTCCGGAGGGCCTGCTGCTGGTGCCGGCCGAGGACAGCCCCACCGGCAGCACCCTGCTGGTGGTCTCGAACGAAGTCAGCAACACCCTGGATTTCATCGACCTTGAGGCCCTGATCGAGACCCCGGGACCCGGCAGCGCCGGAAGCTACGAGCCCACCATGCTCCAGGACGTGGAGGGCGGCCCCGAGCTGGACATCACCAGCCTGATCACCACAGGCGAATTCACCAACGGCAGTGAGCCCGGCAGCAGCGTGTATGCCCCCACGGGCATCTTCGATGGCATGGGGGCCTACGACAACGGCGATGGCACCTACACCCTGCTGGTGAACAGCGAGATCAGCGCCGGCCTGGGCTATCCCTACCTGCTGAATGGCGAGGCGGTGACGGGGGCCCGGATCCACAAGCTGGTCATCGACAAGGACATCGATGACGACCCGAGCAATGGCTTCCAGTCCGAGGTGATCTCCGGCGGCCTGGCCTACGACACGGTGGTGGGCAGCGACACCGACGGCTTCGATCGCTTCTGCTCGGCCAACCTGGTGGAGGCGCACAGTTTCGGTGAGGGGATCGGCTTCGAGGACCGCCTCTATCTGGTCGGAGAGGAGACCTCGGCCAACGGCGGCGGCGCCATGTATGCCCTCGATGAGGCCAACGGCACCCTGTATGAAGTGGAAGGGGTGGGCCGGGGAGCCTGGGAGTCGGCCACCCTGGTCGATACCGGCAGCCCCGACACCGTGGGGATGCTGCTCTTCGATGATGGCTCCGCCGCCCCGACCGCCGGCTCCCCCCTCTATCTCTGGGTCGGCACCAAGGAGCCGGACAGCGACGATGTCCTGCGGCGCAACGGTCTGGACTCCGACCAGGGTTCCCTTTACGTCTGGACGGCCACGTCGGTCGAGAACACCCCGGCGGGACTGAACGGGGTCGAGCTCGGCACCCCCGTCTCCGGCGGCTGGCAGCTGGTCGGCACCGGGGAGGAGGTGGCCTCTGGGGCCTACCGGCCGGAGCCCGGGCCCGGCGAGCCTCCCCTGGCTCCCCCCACCGCCGAGGAGCAGCGGGACTACTCCCTCGACACCCTGGGAGCCATGCAGTTCCTGCGGATCGAGGACGGCGATGTGAATCCCGCCGATGGCTCCCAGGTGGCCTTCAACACCACCGGTGGCGCCTACTCCGGCCAGACGGACAACGGCGATTATTACGGCAACGTCTACACGCTGGATTTCAGCAGCAGCTTCGATCCCGACGGCCAGCTCGCCCCGAGCGGGAGCACCACGCTCCGGGTCGTCGTGGATGCCGATCGACTCGGGGAGGAGGCGATCACGGGGGTGCGCAACCCGGACAACATCGCCTGGAGTGGCGACGGCTATCTCTACGTTCAGGAGGACAAGTCGACGCTCAACGGCACCGAACCCGGCCAGTTCGGCCCCGAGGAAGCTTCCATCTGGCGGGTGGACCCGGTCACCGGGGAAACCGAACGCTGGGCCCAGATCGATCGCAGCTCCGTACCCTCCGAGTACGGCCAGACCGATTCCAGCCCGGAGGTGGTCGGCACTTGGGAATCCTCCGGCATCATCGATGTCTCCTCGATCTACGGCGAGGATCCCGGCAGCGTGTTCCTCTCCACCGTGCAGGCCCACAGCCTGACCGATGGGAACCTGGAGGGCGGCACCTACCTGGTGGAAGGGGGCCAGATCAATCTGATCCAGGAGGACAGCTGGAGCTGATCGCCTCCAGCAGCGTCCGCAGGCCCTCCTCGTCGATCACGGCGACCCCGAGGGCCTCGGCCTTGCTGAGTTTGCTGCCGGCCTGTTCCCCGGCCACCACATAGCTCGTCTTCCGGCTCACGGAGCCGCTCACCGTGCCGCCGGCCGCCTCGATCAGGGCCTGGGCCTGGCTGCGGCTCAGCGTGGGCAGGGTGCCGGTGAGCACGAAGGTCTGTCC
>CAYGQY010000148.1:0-5068 GCA_964352195.1 uncultured bacterium | reverse complement strand
CCCTGCTCCCGACCCCAGTGGACGCAGCCGGGGCTGCCCCCTGGCGACCCTTCCGGGCAAGGGTTCTCCATAGAACGGAGGGGACGCCCCGCACCCAACCCTTGGCCCTCCGCAGCCACAGGCTTCCCCGCTTCTGGCTGGCCCTGACCCTCGGACTGGTGGGGGCAGCCGCCGGTGGGGCCTGGTGGTGGGAATCCCAGTTGCCTGTGCGCCTGGAGAAAGCGGCCGATCAGGGTCGCTATGACGACTGCCTGCGCTACGCCGATCAACTGGAGGCCCTGCGCTGGATGAGTGGCCGCTCCCCCCGGGAGCAGGGCCGCTGCCGACGGCTGCGGGCAGAGCAGCTCTGGGAGTCCGCCCGCTATGGAGAAGCCCTCAAGCTGCAGCTCCTGCTGGTCAATTCGGCCGCAGTCTCCCCCGACGACCGCCTCCAGTTGCGGAGCTGGCAGGAGGATCTCCAGACCCGCGCCCTTGAGCGGTTCGAGGCTGGCGACCTGGAGGGAGCCCTGACGCTGCTGCGGCCCATGGGTGAGCACCAGCGGCCAGATGGCACGGCCCTAGGGGACAGTCTCCGCTCGTATTGGTCCAGGAACAAGCTCCAGCAGGAGCGGGCCGGCAAGCTGGTGGCCGAGCAGCGCTGGTGGGAGGCCCTCGACGCCCTCAACCGCATCGATCACCCCTGGTGGAAAGAGTCGTCGTCAGCCCTGCGGAAGCAGGTCGACACCGCGATCGCCGGACTGAGAAGCAAGGAGCAGGAGCACCACAGCCATGGCCAGGCCCTGCCGGACAGTGTGCCGATCGCGGCTCTCGACGCGGCTGTTCAGAAGCATCTCGCCGGTGGTCTCGATGAGTGGGAGGCCTTCAACAAGGCCTGCCTGGATCTGGGCGGGACCGTGGTCGAGGCCGGCCCGGAAACGACCTGCCGTCGTTGATACCGCTCCGTGACAGGATTGGGCCGTTCCAGGGATCGCCTCCATGAAGCCGGGAGAACAGGTGAGGGTCTGCCAGAGCGTGGTGGTGTACACCCACCCCGACCATCGCGGCCAGGCCTTCGATCTGCTCGGCGCGGAGGGAGAGATCTTTCAGGTGCTCGAGGACTGGAAGGGGCGGCCGATCAGTCCCACCCTGCCCGTCATTGTTCGCTTCGGTCGGTACCGCGCCCATTTCCGGGCCGATGAGCTTGAGCCCCTCCCCGGGGGCTGATCCCCTGCTTCAGGGGTCCCTGAGCAGATAGACCCCTTCCTCCCCGTCGATCTCCCGCAGGCACAGCTGAATCGACTCCTGGCGGCTGGTGGGCACCACCCGCCCGCAGAAATCGGGCTGGATCGGCAGTTCCCGGTGCCCCCGGTCCACCATCACCAGCAGGCGGACGGAGGCGGGTCGCCCCCAGGTGTGGAGGGCTTCCAGCGCCGCCCGCACCGTGCGACCCGTGAAGATCACATCATCGACGAGCACGATCCGGCGGCCCTCGATCATCGCCGGCAGATGGGTGGCGGCGACCAGGCGCGTGCCCACCCGCTCAAGGTCGTCTCGATGAAAGGTGGGGTCGAGGCTGCCCTGGTCGATTGGATGCCCGCAGCTGATCTCCACCTGATCGGCCAACACCCGGGCCAGGGCAACCCCCCGGGTGGGAATGCCCAGCAGAAGCAACTGCCGACTGTCGACGGCACTCTCCAGCACCTGGGAGGCCAGCCGCCGCAGGGTGCGGTTCAGCTCATGGCTGGAGAGGATCTCCAGCCGGTGGGGGCTGGAGGGTGAGACGGTTGGGGGCTCCACGCCGCACCCTGGCATCGGCTCCCCATGCTAAGGACGGGTTGCGGGGCTGACCTGTTCAGGAAAGCTGACGTGTCAGCACCGGTCAGAAGTGCATCCACCGACCGGGAGTAGCCTGCCCCAGGTGACCGTCAGCGGATCAATTCGAGAAACAGGGTGAACGAATTACCTGCCAACGGATCCGGAACCCTCACCCAGGGGCCTGTTCACGGCTCCCGGCAGTCGTCCGATTCCTTCGTCCCCCCAGTCGTTCTGGCCATTCTCGATGGTTGGGGGTACCGCGAGGAGGCTCAACACAACGCCATCCGCGCGGCCGTCACACCGGTGATGGATGCCCTCTGGCATGCCTATCCCCACACCCTGATTCAGGCCAGCGGCGGAGATGTGGGCCTGCCCGACGGCCAGATGGGGAACTCGGAGGTGGGCCATCTCACGATCGGTTCCGGCCGGATCATCCGCCAGGAGCTGGTGAGGATCGGCAAGGCGGTGCGGGACGGCAGCCTGGCGGCCAATCCGTCGCTCAACGCGCTCGCCGATCGCCTGCTGGCCGATGGCGGCACCCTGCATCTGCTGGGCCTCTGCTCCAACGGTGGCGTTCACAGCCATCTGGACCATCTGGGAGGTCTGCTCTCCTGGGCGGCCCGCCGCGGTCTGCGTGATGTCTGCATCCACGCCATCACCGATGGCCGTGACACCCCGCCCCAGAGCGCCATCGCCTTCATCGAGTGCATCGAGGCCCAGATCCAGGCGGCCGGAGTGGGCCGGATCAGCACCCTCAGCGGTCGTTACTGGGCGATGGACCGCGACAACCGGTGGGAGCGGACCGAAAAGGTGTACCACCTCCTCACCGAGGAGGCCGTGATGAGTCCGCTCACCGCCCGAGGGGCCATCGAAGCCGCCTATGCCGATGGTGTCAACGATGAATTCATCGAACCCGTGCGGCTGGCCCCCGGCGCCCTCAGGCCTGGGGATGGGCTGATCTGCTTCAATTTCCGCCCCGATCGGGTGCGTCAGCTGATCCGCTCGTTGGTGCTCGACAGCTGCGATGGATTTTCCCGCGAGCGGATCTCCCCCCTCCATCTGGTCACCTTCACCCAGTACGAGCCCGGTCTGCCCGTGCAGGTGGCCTTCCCGCCGGAATCTCTCGATGGGCTGCTGGGCCAGGTGGTCTCGGAGCAGGGGCTGCGCCAGCTCCGCACCGCCGAAACCGAGAAATACCCCCATGTCACCTATTTCCTCAACGGGGGCATCGAGCAGCCCTTCCCCGGCGAGGACCGTCATCTGGTCCCCTCTCCTCGGGTGGCCACCTACGACCAGTCTCCGGCCATGTCGGCGGAGCAGCTCACCGACAGTTGCATTGCCTCGATCAACAAGGGCATCTACGCCCTGGTGGTGATCAATTACGCCAACCCCGACATGGTCGGACACACCGGCCTGATGGACGCCACCACCCAGGCGATCGCCACGGTCGACCACTGCGTCGGCCGGCTGATGGAGGCCACCAACCGCCGGGGCGGCACCCTGCTGATCACGGCCGACCACGGCAATGCCGAGGTGATGAAGGGGGAGGACGGCCGCCCCTGGACGGCCCACACCACCAATCCGGTTCCGGTCATCCTGGTGGAGGGCGAGCAGCGCAAGATCGCCGGCCAGGGCTGCGATGTGCACCTCCGCGAGGGAGGCGGCCTCGCCGACATCGCCCCCACCCTGCTGGAGATCCTGGGCCTGCCCCAACCGACCAGCATGACGGGCCGGTCCCTGATCGATCCGGTGCCGGCTCCTCGACCCCACCAACCCTCCGTGCCCCAGGCCGTCCAGGCCTGAGCGCACGCGGGTGGGGCCGGCAGATCCGGTGGGCACCGGCGTTGGTTACGCTCAATCGATGGTCATCACGATTCTGTCCTGGCTCTGGTCCGCCGTCGGCATCCTGCTGATCGTGAGTGTTCTGCTCCACAGCCCGAAAGGGGACGGCATGGGTGGTCTGGCCAGCAGTAGCGGCTCGATGTTCAGCAGTGCCCGCAGCGCCGAAGCCACCCTCAACCGGGTCAGCTGGACCCTGCTGGGGCTCTTTCTCGGCCTGGCGGTCGTGCTGAGTGCCGGCTGGTTGCGCTGAAGGTCCAGGCACCAGCGCGTCCGGGCCGCTCGGCCATCTCCTTCCGCCCCTCCGCTCCCGTTCCGTGGATCCGATCAACCGCCGCGGCTTGCTCGCCACCCTCACCGCGCTGGTCCCGGCGCTGTGGGGAGCCTCCCGGGTTGAGGCCGCTGCCGCGGGCACGGATCCCCAGTGGCGCCTCAGTGAGGCCGAGTGGAAGACACGCCTGAGCCCGGCCGCCTTCGAGGTGCTGCGCCGTGACGGCACCGAGCGGCCCTTCAGCAGCCCCCTGAACGGAGAGAAGCGGAAGGGCACCTATCTCTGCGCCGGATGCCGGTTGCCGCTGTTCAGCTCCGCCGCCAAGTACGACAGCGGCACGGGCTGGCCAAGCTTCTGGACGCCCCTGCCCGACGTGATCCGCACCCGGCTGGACTTCAAGCTGCTGCTGCCCCGCACCGAGTACCACTGCCGTCGCTGTGGCGGGCACCAGGGCCATGTCTTTGACGATGGGCCGCGCCCCACCGGCAAGCGCTACTGCAACAACGGGGTGGCCCTCAGCTTCCGGCCCGACTGAGCCGACGAACGAACGGCCATGAAAAAAGGGAGTGGGGGCCGAAGCCACCACTCCCCCGTTCAGCGCCTGGCGCCGGGATCAGTAGTCGAAGTCGCCGCCCATGCCGCCGCCGCCGGCGGGAGCCGCTTCCTTCTTCTCGGGCAGGTCAGCCACGATGCACTCGGTGGTGAGCACCATGCCGGCGATCGAGGCGGCATTCTGCAGCCCCGAACGGGTCACCTTGGCGGGATCCACGATGCCGGCGGCCAGCATGTCGACATAGTCGCCGGTGGCGGCGTTGTAGCCCTCATTGAAGGGCATGCCCTTGACGTGCTCGGCCACGACGGCTCCGTTGACGCCGGCGTTCTCGGCGATCCGCTTGAGCGGAGCGGTGAGGGCGGAGGCCACGATGGTGGCGCCGATCAATTCCTCGCCGGAGAGGTTGGCCGCGGCCCACTCCTCGAGGGCGGGAGCCAGGTGGGCCAGGGTGGTGCCACCACCGGGAACGATGCCCTCCTCAACGGCCGCCTTGGTGGCGTTGATGGCATCTTCCAGGCGCAGCTTCTTGTCCTTCATCTCGGTCTCGGTGGCGGCGCCCACCTTGACCACGGCCACACCGCCGCTCAGCTTGGCCAGACGCTCCTGCAGCT
>CAYGQY010000147.1:0-5099 GCA_964352195.1 uncultured bacterium | reverse complement strand
TCAACGACCCCGTTCCCCAGGCCCCCCGGCTGGCCGCCACCCGCCTGGGCGATCAACTGGGCCAGGGGGGTGGCGTTGGCGAAATAGACGTGGCTGAGGGTCTGCTCACCGAAGACCCGCCGGCTCAGCTGCCAGTCCGGTTCGAGGCTGATCGCCACGAAGCCGTCGCGGTCCCGTCGGCTCACTGTGCCGCGGCCCACCAGCAGGGTGGCGGTTTCCAACGGACTCATGGCCTGCAACTGCAACTCCTCGCCCACCTGGCGCAGGCGCAACCGGTAACGGCTGGCCAGGTCCTGATCGGCCACCCGCAGGGAATAGCCGTTGCTGTCGATGTAACGGCTGCAGATTCCGGTGAAGTCGAAGCGGTTGAGGGCCGCGTCGATCAGGCCGTCGTCCCGGCTCTCCCAGCACAGCGGCCGGGGTTTGAGTTGCTCCAGCACCACCAGCGACCAGTCGGACTGCCCGATCGGCCGACCCAGAACCACGAAGTTGGCGCTGTCGAGCGGTTGACTGTCGAACACGCCCACTGCCCGTGCCAGGGGGGCACCCATCAGGGGAAGGCTGGCCACGGACAGGCCAAGGCCTGCCAGGGCCAGGTAGGTTCGCTGCATGGGGAAGTCTCCGCGGCCCGGAATCGGAACCAATGTCTACCGAACTTTTGCCCTGATGCCCAGTGGCTGCTGAGCCGTCGCGCGTGGTGGCGGCTACCTGCGACGGAGCCTGCAGCGGCAATCCGGGGCCCGGGGGCTGGGGCTGCCTGATCCGTTTCGAGGACGGATCGGTGCGGGAACTCGGTGGTGCCGCTGCCGACACCACCAACAACCGCATGGAGCTGACCGGAGCCCTGGCCCTGATGGAACACCTGAAGGACCTGCCGCTCCATCCCGACCTGCGCCTGCGCACCGACAGCCGCTACCTGATCGATGGCTACCAGAAATGGATGGCCGGCTGGAAGCGGCGCAGCTGGCGGACCGCCTCCGGGGGCCCGGTGCTCAACCGCGATCTGTGGGAGGCGCTGGATCGCTCCCGGCTTCCGGGCCTGGCCCTGGAGCACGTGCGCGGCCACAGCGGTGACCCCGACAACGAGCGGTGCGATGCGATTGCCGTGGCCTTTGCCCGGGGAGGGCGTCCCCTGCTGGCCCCCGGAGGCGGGGCGCCGCCGGGGGCGATCTCCCCAGGCTCGCCAGGTCCCACCGCCACCACCACCGATCCGGCGCCGGCCGGCCTGGTCGCCCTGCTCACCCGCCTGGAGCTGGCCGATCGTCTGGCCGCCGGCGCCTATGGGCTCAGTGCGGCCGAACTGGCCCAGCTCGTGGAACTCCCCCTCGCCCGCCTGCAGGAGCGGCCGGCCAGCTGGACCTGGCGCGACTGGCGGATCCATCGCCTTGAGGACGGCCGCTGGCGGCTCGAACGCCTCCCGGAGCCGGCCGGCGGCCGACCGGGGGAGGCGGCAGGATCGGCACTCCTGCCGGAGATGGCACCATGACAGCGGAGCGGGAGACAGCCAGCGCCGCCCTCTACCGGCGCTGGGTGGGGCCCCTGCTCGCCCGCGATGACGGGGCAGATGCCGAGCAGCTCAGCCGTCTCACCCTGACCGCCCTGGGTCAGGCCTCCCTGCGCCGGGACTGGCCCCTGGTGGCCGGCAGCCTGCGCGGGCTCGCCGCCGAGTTGCAGCGCCGCGACCTGCGTCTGGAGCAGACTCTCTTCGGCTGCCGGTTCGCCAATCCGGTCGGTCTCGCCGCCGGATTCGACAAGGACGCGGTCGCGGCGGCGATCTGGCCCCTGTTCGGGTTCGGGTTCGCCGAACTGGGCACCGTCACCTGGCACCCCCAGGCGGGGAACCCGCGCCCACGGCTGTTCCGTCTGGCCGAGGAGCGGGCGGCGCTCAACCGCATGGGTTTCAACAACGCCGGCGCCCTGGCGATGAAACGCACCCTGGAGCGTCAGCGCCTCCCCCCGCCCGGCCAGCGGGCTGCGGTGCTGGGCCTGAATCTGGGCAAATCCAGGATCACCTCCCTGGAGCTCGCCCCCGACGACTACGCCTCCTCGCTGGAGCTGCTGGCGCCGCTGGCGGATTACGCCGTCATCAACGTCAGTTCCCCCAACTCCCCCGGGCTCCGGGAGCTGCAGGATGCGGTGCAACTGCGGCGGCTGGTGGAGCGCCTGCGGCGCTTGCCGGCCTGTCCGCCGCTGCTGGTCAAGATCGCTCCCGATCTTGAGGATGAGGCGATCGACACGATCGCCCGTCTGGCCTACGAGGAGGGGCTGGCCGGGGTGATCGCGGTCAACACGAGCCTGAACCGATTCGGCCTGGAATCTCGGCGGCTGGCCGGCAGCGGACTCACTCTGGCCGAGGAGCCGGGGGGGTTGAGCGGCGCCCCCCTGCGGGGTCGGGCCCTGGAGGTGATCCGGCGCCTGCGCGCCACCGCGGGACCAGCCCTGCCCCTGATCGGCGTGGGGGGCATCGATTCTCCCCAGTCGGCCTGGGAGAGAATCACGGCCGGCGCCTCCCTGGTTCAGCTCTACACCGGCTGGATCTATCAGGGCCCCGCCCTGGTGCCGGAGATCCTCGAGGGTCTGCAGCAGCAGCTGGATCGCCATGGTTGCCGCCAGATCGGCGAGGCCGTCGGCAGTGGACTTCCGTGGCAATGAGAGCGCAACGGCCTGAGGATGGATACGATTCCCGCACCTCTGGACCCGACGCTTGACGCTCAGTGGCCTGAAGGAGCGCCTGAAGCCCTTCATCAACCGCCGCTTCCCGCCGAGGGTCCTGTTAGCGCTCGAGGATCGATCCATCACCGTGATGGTTCGTCCAGGGGACGGCCGGCCCGGACCCGGCCACCCCGTCCGCTCTGATCTGCTGCGGACGGTTCCGATCCCACGCGGGGTCTGTGTCGAGGGTCTGCCCATCCAGCGGGCGGCCCTCGGCGACCTGATCGGAGATCTGCTGCTCGAGCTGGGTCTGCTCAGTCCCGTGGCCAAGGTGGCCCTTCCCGCGGCCGCCTGTGCCTGGCGTCTGGTGCAGTGGCCCTTCGAGGAGTGGCCCGAGGAGCCCGAGCAGGCGCTGCGGCAGATCGATCCCGACCTGGGTCTGCCCTACGCCCTCTCCCAGGCCTATCTGCAGCTGGTGCCGCTGCCCGGCTCGCCCGCCGCAGGGCTCACCTCCCTGCTGGTGAGCGCGCCCCACCAACTGGTTCAGGCCTGGATCGAGGTCTTTGACATCGCCGGCCTCGAACTCGAGCGGATGGAGGCGGCCCAGATCTGTGAACTGCGGGCGGTGGCGCCCCTGCTGGAGGCGGTCGAGTCCAGCGAACTCGTGGCCCTGGTGGAGGTCCAGCCCGCCGGCGGTCGCCTCACCCTGCTCAAGGAGGGCTGTCCCGAGTACGGCCGCGGAGTGACCGGCACCGTGGCGGATCTGGCCGATGAGCTGAAGCGGGTCGTCTCCTTCTGGCGCCGGCGCGATCCCCAGGTGCGCTCGGTGCGGGTGCTCGCCTTCGGGCCGGGCGTCGTCCGGCCGGAGGTCGCCCCGGCCCTCTCGCTCGGACCGGACTGGCGGGTGGAGGTGCTCGATCCCCTGGCCGAAGGTTGGCTGGCGGTCGATCCCGGCTCCCTGGCCGATGGGGGCGATCCTGACAGCGTGGCCGTGGCCGGCCCCACCCTGGTCGGCCTCTGCGGGCTGGCCCAGGTGGAGACGCTCCGATGAGCGGTTCTCTCCCCCCGGTCGATCTGCTGCGCGAACGGCGCCTGGAGCTGGGTCTCCCCCCGGAGCCGGCCCCTCCCCTCAACACGCGACGGCTGGTGTGGATCGGTGCCGCCATCGGCGGCGGCCTGGCCGTGCTGGCCCTGGGGGCCGCGTTGCTGCTCCGCCTGCAGCAGCACCTGATGGCCCAGGAGCTGGCTCGCCTGGCGCCGGTGCGCGACCAGGCCGAGCAGCTCAACCAGCAGCTGGCGGGCGACACCAGGGTGATCGATACGGCCCGCGCCGCCAACGATGCCCTGGCGGCCGGCCTGGTGGCCGTCCGCTCCGGGTCCGCCCTGATGACCGACCTGGTCGGGCGCACCCCCCAGGCCCTGCAACTCACCGCCACCCAGGTCACCCAGGAGGATCTGGAGCTGAAGGGGCGCACCGGCGATCCCGGCGCGTTCGAGCGGATCAACGCCCTGGTCCTGCGCCTGCGCAGCTCCCCGCTGCTGGATCCGGCCTCGGTCAGGCTCGTGCGCGCCATCCGCGCGGAGGCCGACTCCGGCAACCGGGCCCCGGGCCCCGGGCGGCGGCTGGTGGAGTTCGACGTGAGGGCGGCCTTCCGGGAGCCCCCCTCCTGGTCGGAGCAGCTCACGCTCCTGCGGCAGCTGGAGGCCGGGGGCATGGCGCTGCGGCTCGAACGGCTCCGGAGCGAGGGGGTGCTGCGATGACCAACCTGCAGGAAGGGGCCCAACCCCGCTCCGAGACCGTCCGTGTCGGTCTGCTGATCGGAGTGCCGATCGCCGCCGGCGCGCTGGTGGCCGCGCTCGTCCTGGTCGGGGGGGTCCTCCAGCCCTGGTCCCAGGTGCGCCGCGATCAGCTGCAGCTCGATGAACTCAGGGCGCTGGAGCAGCAACTGCCGCTGCTGCGGGCCCAGCGGCTGCGCCAGCTCGAGGAGCTCGAGCGTGTGAACCGGCAACAGGGGGACCTGCTCCAGCTGATCGCCGGCAGCGGCGAGCTCGACACCTTCCTCGCCCAGTTGAACCGTGAGGCCACGGCCACCGGCGTGCAGCTGGATCTGTTCGAGCCGCTGGAAGCTGTGGCTCCGGCCACGGGGGCCGCCCCGCCCCCGGGCACGCCGCCCCCGGGCCAGCCCGCCGAAGGCCAGCCGGCTCCGCCCCAGGATCCCCTGGAAGCCGCCGGACTCAGCAAGACCGCGGTCCTGCTCAACGCCAGGGGGACCTATCCGAACCTGCTGGCCTTCCTGCGCCGGCTGGAGCGATTGTCCCTGCTTGTGGCTCAGAGCGATCTGAACCTCGAGCTCGAGACCCCCGGCCAGCCGGTGCCCGCCGCCGGCCAGCCAGCCCCTGCCGCGCCGATCCCCCGCGTTCTGCTCAAGCTCAACCTGGCTCTCTAT
>CAYGQY010000146.1:0-5143 GCA_964352195.1 uncultured bacterium | reverse complement strand
CGCCTGTTCCTCGACGGCAACCTGCAGTTCTCCAGCCTCGACGAATACCGCTACCACGAGGCCCTGGTCCACCCGGCCCTGGCCTTCCATCCCCGGCCCCGGCGGGTGCTGGTGCTGGGGGGCGGCGACGGTCTGGCCGCCCGGGAGGTGCTGCGCTGGCCGGGGGTGGAACGGGTGGATCTGGTGGAACTGGATCCGGCGATGGCCCAGCTGGCCCGTCGCCATCCCGTCCTGCGGCGGATCAATGGCGGCAGCCTGGACGACCGGCGTGTGCGACTGCATCTGGGGGATGCCTTCGAGCTGGTGCGCCGGCTTTCGGGCCCCTACGACGTGGTGATCGCCGATTTTCCCGACCCCGCCACCGCCCCCCTGGCCCGCCTCTACAGCGTCACCTTCTATGGGCGGCTGCTGGGGCGCCTGGCGCCGGAGGGGCTGATCGTGACCCAGGCCTCGACCCCGTTCTTCACGCCGGCGGTGATGGCCTCGATCCAGGCCTCCCTGGAGCAGGTGAATCTCGCCACCCGGCCCTACAGCGTCACGGTGCCCAGCTTTGGGCCCTGGGGGTTCGTGCTGGCCCACCGCCCGGGGCAGGATCTGCGGGCCGCCGCGCTGCCCTTCGAGGGACGCTGGGTCGATGCCGACCGGCTGGCGCGGCTGTTCGAGCTCCCCCGGGATCTGCGGCCCCCGCCCGATCAGCGGGTGCGGCCGAACCGGCTGTCGCGACCGGTCCTGGCCGACTACCAGCGCCGCAGCCTCTGGCGCTGAGCGATCGATAGGCTGGGCCCATGGGCGTCTGGATTCTGCTGCTGGGCCTGCTGCTGGCGGCGCTGGTGCTGCTGCGCGTGCAGCGGCGGGAGCGACGAACGCCGGCCCTGCCCAGGGCCCGCACCCTGTTCGATCTGAGCACCGGCGACATCGTGCAGGCCGGCTCCCGCGACTGGGTGGTGGAAGACCGCCTGCTCTATGACGACGGAGGATTCCAGTGGCTGGAGTATCTCCTTCGCGATGGGCCCGACGGCCGCTGGCTGAGCGTCTGCGAAGACGACTGGCTTGAGGTGAGCTGGCTGGAGCCGGCTCCGCTCGAGCTGATCCACCAGGTGGAGGAGCTGCCGGATCCCTTCCCGGACCGGATCCACTGGGAGGGGGTGGCCTATGGGCTCAGGGAGCAGGGACGCGCCGGGGCCACCTCCAGTTCCCGCACCATGAACCGGCGCCTGGGCGGCTGCCGCTACGGCGACTACGAAGGGCCCGAGGGGCGGGTTCTCTCCCTGGAGCGCTGGGAGGGCGGCGGCCCCGGCGCCGTGGCGGCCGGCGCGGGGGACGACGAGGCGGAGATCACCCTGGGGCGGCGCATCGATCCCGCTGCGCTCACCCTGCTGCCCGGCGACGGCCGGTCGGTGTACCGGCCAGGGATCTAGGAGCCTGCCCTGCTCGGCCCTGGTGTCTCCCCCGCCGCCTCGGCCCCGGGGGGCAACCGTTGTGCCATCGGTCATAGCCGGCCGTGTATTTGGCCCGGCCCACGGCGATCGCACGGCCCACAATGGGGAAGAGCACCCCTGTCTGCCGGCATGAATGAACTCACCCGGGCGATCAACGATCACCTGGCTTCGGAATTCCAGGCCAGCCACACCTACCTGGCGATGTCGATCTGGCTGCGGGAGAAAGATCTGGCCGGTTTCTCCATCTACATGCTCAACAAGAGTCATGAGGAGCGCCAGCATGCCTCCCGCATGATTGCCTACTTAGTGGACAGTGATGCCGAAGTGGAACTGCCCACGGTGGAGGCTCCGCAGCGCAGCTGGCCCTCCGTTCAGGCCCTCTTCGATGTGGCCTACGGAATGGAAAAGGGTGTGACGGCCTCCATCAATCGGCTGTACACCATGGCCGAGCACCAGGGAGAGCGCAGTGCCACCGCCATGCTCGACTGGTTTGTCGCCGAGCAACTGCAGGAGGAAGCGGAGGCGCGCTTCGTCTGCAAGCGGCTGCGGCTCGCCGGTGACAACAGTGCTGCGCTGTTGCTGCTGGATCAGCAGTTCCTCGAAGGGACGGCGCTCAGCCATATCCAGCGGGGTCTCAGTGGGGCCGCTGAGGCCTGATCGCCGCCGAGGCCGAGCCCGATGGTGTCCTCCGAGCGTGTGACTTCCAGCCGTCCCGCCGGCCCGCGTGAGCGCTGCTGGAGCAGGCGGTCCTGCCATCACGGTCCGAGATCGGCGGACGCCGCCGCCCGGGAGAACTTCACCATGGCGCTGCTCGGAATGCCCAACACGGGGAAATCCACGTTCGACAAGCGGCTGACGGGCGGCCATGCCCAGATCGCCAACTGGCCCGGTCTCACGGTGGAGCTGCTGCGGGGCGCGATGCCCCCTGATCGTCTTGGTCAGGCCGACACGGTGGTTGATCTGCCCGGGATTCACGACCTCACTGGCAGCAGTGACGATGAGGCCGTGGTGCAGCGAGTGATGCGGAACGGCAGCCCCGATCTGCTTCTGGTGGTGCTCAATGCCAGCCAGATCAGCAGCCAGATCCGGTTGCTGCTGCCGCTGCAGACCCTGGGTCTTCCCATGGTTGCCGTCCTCAACATGAGCGATGAAGCCCGATCACTTCGGCATCGAGATCGACCATGCGACCATGGCGGCTGAGCTGGGGATCCCGGTGGTGGCCGTGAGCGCCAAGCGCAACCATGGGATCCACCAGCCCCTCGATCAGCTGCATCGGCTGCACAACCGACGCACCCGGGCGGTGGACAGGATCCTGCTGCATCCGGTGGCGGGCCTGCTGCTGTTTCTGGGCCTCGTTCTGACCGTGTTTCAGCTGCTCTACCTGGTGACGACTCCGCCGCAGGATCGCCTCGGGAGTGGCCTCGATTGGGTTCAGGCCCACCTGCTCGAGCCAGGGCTGTACCAGATCCAGGCGCCCCCCGTCCTGAAGGGCCTGGTGGTGGATGGCCTCTGGCTGGGGGGCGGCACGGTGGCCACCTCCGCGCCGCTGATCTTCTGTCTTATGTCGTGCTGGCGATCATCGAGGATTCCGGATATCTCCCGTGGGTGGCCATTCTCATGGATGGCTTCATGCGCTGGCTGGGGCTCGATGGCCGAGCGTTTGTGCTGCAGGTGATGGGCTTTGGCTGCAACGTTCTCTCCTTCCTGGGAACCCGTGTGATCCGGGATCGCGGTACGCGGCTGCTGGCCATGCTGTGTATTCCGTTTACCCTGTGCAGGTACGCTTCAGCGTGTATCTCTTCATGGCTGCCGTGTTCTTCCCCAGGCCGTGGTGGCCCCCTGGGCTGGTGCTATTGAGGTTCGATCTGATGAGTGTTCAGGCCGCCGTGATCACCGGCCTGATCTTCAAGTACCTCTATCCAGGCCAGGAGGCGTTGCTGTTGAAACTTCCGTCTTTCCGCGCCCCCAGGCCTGCTCACGGTCGTCCGCCTCGGCTGGACGTACATGCTGAATGTTCTGGTCACAACCCCGATGTTCATCCTGGTGGGGGCGACGGGAATCGGGCTGCGCACCAACCTGCCCGTCGGGGCCGCCGCGGCATCCGGTCAGACCTGGGATGGAGACATCGGTCGCTTCTTCCAGCCGGTGCTGGGGCCGATCGGGATGGGTCCCCAGCTCACGGTGTCGCTGTTCTTCGGCTTCATCGCCAAGGAGATTCTCTGGGGGCCATGGCCGTGATTGACACGTCGAGCGAATCAGGTCTGGGGGATGGACTGGCGTCCGTTATCCCAGCCTTGCAGGCGTTGAGTTTCATGACCTTCGTGTTGCTGTACACGCCGTGCCTGGGCATCCAGGCGGCCAGCTGCAGGAATCCAGATGCCGCCCCTTCGTTCTGCAGTCGCTGGAGTGGTCCCTGCTTCTGGCGTGGATGGCGGCGCTGATCATCGATCAAGGTGGTCGATTGATCGCCGGTCTGACCGTTCTCTCACACCCGAACGACCGCGTTCTGACTGTGCCTTGACAGCTCACGGATGGCCGATCGCTTCAGAGTGAAGCCACAGGGGTGACCTCACTCTGGCTGGCCTGTTCATGCCGGATCATGAACTCCACCAGGCCGCTTGCCACATGCAGAATCCCGCCAGGTTGTCCCCGCCGCAGGACCTCAAGGGGCGCACCGGTTTGGATCCCCATCGCCTGAAGACGCCGCTGTAAGGCCGGTTGCAAGGGCAGTGAATGGATGCGAACCAGCTGCCCTTGTTGCACCGAGCCGAGTGGCATCGCGATGCGTTGAACACGCATACGAGCCAAGCCCCCGACCGCAGGGCCGGACCTGCGCGATCAACGGGGGTGGACGGTCCGTCGCTTCGGGATTCGCCGCTCAGGTGTGGTCCGGGCCTGCTCCAGTTAGACGGTCTGGCCGTGGCGCGGCCGTTCCGGTTGGCCCGGCTCGTCCCACCGGCCGCCTTCCTCATCCGCGACGCCCGGCATCAGGGCCCGGGCGCTCTCGAGAGAGTCGGCTTCCGTCGCCGGTTTGTCGCGGCGCCAGCGGGAGATGCGGGGGAAGCGCACCGCCAGGCCGCTCCTGTGGCGCCTGGACTCCTGCAGGCCTTCGAAAGCCAGCTCGAACACCTGCAGCGGCTCCACGGCCCGCACCGGCCCGAAGCGTTCGGTGGTGTGGCGGCGGATCCAGCGGTCGAGTTCGCTGATCTCAGCACCATCGAGGCCGGAATTGGCCTTGGCGAACGTCATCAGCCGGGGCTCGTCCGCTTCCGCGGATCCCTCGCCGACCTGGTCGGCAGTGCCCGGCGGCCGGCTCCAGAGCGCGAAGGTGTAGTCGGTGAAGAGGTTGGCGCGGCGGCCGCTGCCCGCCTGGGCGTAGACCAGCACGGCATCGAGATGGAAGGGCTCCAGCTTGTGCTTCCACCAGTGGCCCCGCAGGCGGCCGGCCAGGTAGGGCGAGGCCAGGGCTTTGAGCATCAGCCCCTCGGCGCCGGCGTGGCGGGCTCGCTGCCGCAGCGGCTCCAGGGCCTCCCAGTCCGGCAGGGGGAGGGCGGTCGAGAGGCGCAGGAGCCCGGCAGCGGGTGGGGGCGCCGCCGGGGAGTGCCGCTGCTGCAGATCCTCCCGGGCGGCCCGACGCCGGGCCAGGGGCGGGGGGCGCTGGTCATCGCCCCCCAGCTCCAACAGGTCGTAGGCCACGAAGGCCG
>CAYGQY010000145.1:0-5149 GCA_964352195.1 uncultured bacterium | reverse complement strand
CATGGCCACCGCCAGCCGGGGTGGTTCTTCGGAGTGCGGCGGGCAGGAGCCGATGGAGGGCGGGTTGGGGGGGCAGGGCAGGCTCATGTCTTCCCCTTGCCAGGCCCAGGACCAGCCCCATTCGCTGGCCCCTGCGGCCCGGCCCCTTGGGCTTCCAGGCCCAGTTGGCGGCGCAGTTCTACGGCATCCACCACGCCGCGCTCATGAAGCTGCAGCCATTCGTTCACCGTGGGCTGCGGCTTCTGCGGTGGCGCCAGGGGGGTCACCTCCAGGCAGGCGCCGGCGCCCTCACACAACCGCTCGGCGGTGATGGTGCTCCACTGGCGCAGCAGCGAGGAGCACAGCGACACCTTCTGCCCAGCCAGCGACTGCAGCACTGCAGAACCCTGCCCCGCCGCCAGAGACACCTCCAGTTCTGTGCGAGCAGGGCCACCCGCCAGGGCCGGGCTGAGGGCATCGCGGCGCATGGCCTCCTCCAGCTGCTGCAGGTAGGCGCGGTGTTCGGCCAGGGAGCGGGCCTCGATCTCCACCCACTGGAACGAAGCCCCCTCGGGGAGGTCCATGAAGGAGGAACTGGAGAGCACCAGCCGCTGGGGGCGCTGTGGGGAGGCTCCCGTGACATCAGCGCCGTCGCCCTTGCGGAAGCCATAGGGATCCACCAGCCCGGTGCGCACGCCAACGGGTAGGGCCGTGCGGGAGAGCAGGTCTTCGTATTCGCTGCGGCAGCGGTAATGGTTGAGGTACTGATGCGCAAGGCCCAGGTGGGGCAGGTCCCCCTCGCCAAAGGCCGCACCATCGGCGCTGTACCAGAGAGCCGGCAGGTCAAAGCGCTGGCCGATCCGCTCCACCGGACCAGCGGGGCTGACGCTGTAGCCGCTGGGTTCGGCCGGATTGGGCTCCGCCAGCCAGCTCTGCAGCACCAGGCCGTCATCGCTGACGGAGAGGCTGCGGTAGGTCCAGGCCTGCAGGTCTGCCGCCAGCCCGCCGTGGGCATCAAGCACCACCGTGGGCACCGATGGGTTGCCGCTGGCGTAGCGCGGCGGCAGGGCCGTGCGGCGCAGCTCCCGCCAGACGATCGCCAGCGGCCCTGAGGCCGGCAACGCCTGAGGGGCACCTTCGGTGGGCAGGCGCCAGTTGAGCAGGTCTCCTCGGGGCACCAGCTGCAGCCGGGGCAGCGACAGCCGATCACCGCGGGCGATGGCCTCCAGCCGGTCGCCCTCCGAGGGCCAGCGGTGCTGGGGCGGCAGCAGCAGGATCAGGCAGCCGCCATCCCGCAGGACCAGCAGATCCGCCAGGAAGAGGAACAGGCCCAGGTCCGTGCCGCATCCGTCCACATCGGTGAGCACCCGGCCGAGCGAATCCGGCAGCTCCTGCCACTGCAGCCGCGACAGCATGCCGGCGTAGGTGCGCAGGGCATCGCGGAAGAAGCCGGTGGGCCGAGCCGCCTCCAACCGTTGGCGGTAGCAGGTCTCCGGCTCCTCCACACCCCGGGGCAAATACACCGGCCGGCGGCTGGTGCCATCGGGGAGTTCCAGCAGGCTCCAGCAGTCGTAGACCAGCTGCAGGCGTTCCCGCAGGCCGCTCAGGGTCGGGTGCTCCAGCCAGGGGGGCTGCTCAGGTGCTGGCGCTTGGGGAGGTGCTTCTGGTGGGGAGAAGCGGCTGCTAGGGGTGGCTGTCCTGCGGCGGCGGGTGGTGGGCACTGGCTGCTGCTTGTGGTCACAGCTCTTGCCAGTAGCAGCAATGGGCGGCAGGAAGGGCTATGCAGGATCTGCATGGTTTCGGTCAGACCATCAGGGCACGCAGGTCGACCAAACCGCGGGGCTTAAGTTCTTATCTGGGTCCGCTGAAGTACCAGGAGTGATGAGCGCCCTGCCTAGGATTATTTGCAACGCAGCGTGTCTAAACTTCTACTCGTAATGACTTCGGGTTCTTATGCGGGCCACGAAGGGCCAGGCCATTTCTTAGCGAGGGTCTGCCCATTTAGTGTTAGGCGGGCCAACAAAAGTCGACATACCCGAGTTTCAAGTGGCGATGGATCCATTGCTGCCGATGCCGCGCCAGAAACGGCGGGGGAAGCTGATTTATCCCGAGCGGCGGCCGTGCGATCAGATCCCGATGGCGATGTGGATGCCTTGCACCTCGATCAGACTTGCGCCACTGGCATCACAGGACATTGGTTTGCATTGCACCGCATGGCACTGGCACGGACCCCATCAGATTTCAACTATGGTTCTGAAATCTGCGAAGCGATGTCAAACCCTAGAACTGTCTACAAAAGCAAAGTAGCGCTGCAGTATGTGCACCTCTATTCGCCGCGTTAGGTTTTCCTATGTACAACAAGTCTGGGAATACGAAGCCATCTTTGACTGAAGAAAGCTTGACACAGACTGCAATTACCTAGTATGGAATCGTCGAAGACGACGTCGATCTACTGGTTCAAAGCATTCTGAGTCGTCCACTGGGCAAGGAATTGGGCGTAATCTGACGCTTTGATCACCTCCGCCCCCTAGGTTCTCGTTAGAATCACTTGTGATTTGATCTGAACTTTTGGCATGCTCTTTTTTGAACTTGGCAACGATGTCTCTATAGTCTTTGGCCTGTTTTTGAGCGTTAGGGAAAAAAGCGAGCCCAGTAACGTTAACCACATCTGAATAGGTAGTAGCCTTTAAAATGCACGCGGCAACGTTGCCCCCGCCAGAAAGTATCGTGCTTCCAATTTGGGCTGCTGTGTCCTTGCAAGCTGCAAGTAAATCTGCGCGGAACTTTACATCGCATTTTTTCCTATGGGCTACCATGCCTGCCACGGTAGGCGGATTTGCCAAGGTCATATAACATCTGTCATGATTGTCGCAGGCATGAGAGAAGTCCGCTCTATAGACAACGACGGACCCCATGCCTAATGGATTTGAAAAAGTAAGGGGCTTAGCGCCTGGCACATTGATCTCAATCACATAATTATCAGGGACTGATGACGTTGCCCCCTCCCCCCCACACTTATTGGGTTTTTCGTAATAGGGGTAGAGGGAATTAGGAAAGCCATTTTTCGACGCATAACTGTTTATTTCCTTTGCCGAAGGAGCCGCAATCGCCGAACCTGGGTTGGCATAGAGAAGTCCAATACAGCCGAAGAAAAGTGGTAAGCCAGCAAAGGTCTTAGGCAGGGCTGAGTATTTGCCAGCGGTTTTTAGCATAAAGGCCTCTATGTTACCTCTATCAGGACTCCTCAATTATAACCTGTGATGAGGGAATAAACTTTATCTCTTATACAACCTTCACAAGCCCACACTGAGGCTGCCCCTGTTCCTCCAGTCCGGGGTTAACGATTTCAGGGGCCCAGGCTGTCCAATAAAAGGCACCCACCTCAATGACTGTAAGCGGTGACTCATAGAACTTATCGGAGACTCTAGAGAAAATTGCACTTAGCGAACATGGAGACGACAATCTTGCTGAAGGCCTAAGGAATGACACCTAACAATGCCATACACCTGGGCCGCCTCCAAGTGACTCATTTTCATCGCGTGGAATCCTTGCGGCCAGGTGATGGCAAGCGTTCATTCGACTGGAAAAGCGATTACTCGAACTGAACATGCTTGGGCAATCTGATTCCACTGCTCGCCCCCGACTCCCAGTCGCTCCAGCATCAGAGCCACCCCAACGCCGGAGCTAAGCAACCGCTGCCCCCGAGCATGCAGCTCCCTCCAAGTCGGAGGAACCTTCACCAGGAAGCCGCTGTCCCGCAGAAAGTGCGTGATCTCCCCATTGGCATAGGTACGCCCGTAGGGCCGAAACGGTCCACGTGAAGGGTCATACCGCCGGGCCGCCTTGATCAGCCCGATCATCGCGAGCTGCAGCAGATCTTCCCTGGGGTGAACGGTGCGGCGGGCGAAGTTGCCGGCGATCTTCTCCGCCAGGTCCCTGTGTTGCAGCGCCAGGGCGTCGGCAGCGGCATGGGGCCGCACTGGCCGCTGGCGGCGGGGGGCCTTCGGGAGGCGCTTCGGGAGAAGTCTTCCGGTCGACTGAGAGATAGGTAGATGCCGCGGTGGCTGCAGATCCAGCTGCAGCTGCTCTGCCCGCGCGTGGCAGGAGGGCCTCCGGTAGCGCCGCTGACGCAGCATCTGCGCCACACCGGCGCCATCACCCACCAGCACCACCGTGAGCGGCAGCACCAGCTGCACCGCCGTGGCGGTCGTCTCGGTTGGGGCAGGCAACAGGGCGGCGGGCATGGTTCAGTTGCCCCTCAGCGGCTGATCAGCAGCGGTGCCGCCAGCGGCTGGAGGCCCTGGGCCCGCCAGTAGCGCCCCTCCAGCCAGAGGGCCCCGTGGCAGAAGGCATCCACCAGGTCCTTGCTGCCCCTGGGGAACCGGATCGCTTCCTCCACCAGTGGCTGGGCGCGGTGGTGGAAGCGGATCTGGCCGGCCTCCACCAGCGGAGCAACGGCATGGGCGCGGGTTTCCTTGCTGCCCCTGGCAGTGATCGGCAGCATTCCCGGCACCCGCCGCCTGAGCGTCTGCAGCACGGCGGGGCCATTGGCCGCGTCCTCGATCAGCACCGCATTGGGGCGTAGGCCCTGCTGCTCGAGGGTTTCCAGGCAGCCCAGCAGGAAGCGGATCACCTCCGGCAGACCAAAGCGGTGCCGCGCCGCCCACAGCACCTCGATCTCCAGCTCCGCCTGGGGCATGGGCGCCTCAGATTCACCCGATCGGGGGATGGCGCCGCGGACCGCTGGGGCTAACAGACCAGCCAGACAGAAGCCGCAGTAGTCGCTCTCCGCCTCCCCCTTGAACGACAGGTCGCACGACAGCGCCAGCAGGGCGTAGTTCCGCTCTCCATGTGGACGGGCCTCGGGCCCGCGGATCCAGTGGCGCAGGAAAATCGAGCCCGTCGCCGGGCTGGGCCGCTGCTGGTACAGCGCCGCCCACCAATAGGCACCGAGACGGGCGCGGATCTTGAGCAACTCCGGCAGCGGGAACCGCTCCGGGCACAGCGCCTCACCAGGCAGGCGCCAGTCGGGAATGAGTGTGCAGGTGGGCGGCAGCTTCGGGCGCTCGCTGGTGGGCTCGGCGATGGCGGGCAGGTCCAGCACGGTCCAGTCCTGCGGTGCCTCCCCCAGCTCCTGCTCCAGCAACCAGGCCACCACGTCCTGGTGGTC
>CAYGQY010000144.1:0-5165 GCA_964352195.1 uncultured bacterium | reverse complement strand
TTGCGGAGCAGAAACTGCAGCACGGTCTCCTGCCGGGTGGTGATGTCAGCCGTGATCGCCATGCCGGGGCGCACGAGGCAGCGGCGTGTGGGGGTCTCCAGGCTGGTGGCCTGGGGCTGCAGGGTCACCTCAAAGCCCGGCGAGCCGGCGGCGGGCAGGCCCGGGGAGCCCGGATCGGTGCTCACCCCACCATTGGCCCCCTCAACCGGCACCACATCGGGAGAGACCGAGGACACCCTCGCCCGGAGGGTGCCGAAATCGGGATAGGGACAACCATCGATCCGCAGATCGGCCCGCTGGCCATCCGCGAGGTTGTCGATGTTCTGGGAGCTGACCCGCACCTTCGCCACCAGCTCCCGGCCGCTGGGCGCCACCCGGGCCAGCTCTTCGCCGGTGGCCACCACCTGCTGGGGGTTGCGCAGGGAAAGCGAGAGGATCACCCCCTCTCCAGGTGAGCGGATCGTCGAGCTGCCCAGATCGCGGCGGATCTGGGAGCTTTCACCGCGGTTGGCCGCAAACTGCTGAACCATCCGCGACAGATCCGCTTCGCTCTTGGAGCGCAGCTCCTCCACGGCCCGCTGGGCCTGATCGAGGTTCGAGCGGGCGACCGCCGCACTGGCCAGGCGCTCATCGAGCTGCTGGGCCGAGACGGCTCCACTGGAGGCGAGCTGCTGGTAGCGGCGGGCCTCGGTCTCGGCCAGGGTGAGGGCGGCTTCGGCTTTGCGCACCTCGAGCTGGGCCCCCTGAAGGGCCGCCTCATTCTGGCGTCCCAGGGCCGCCTTCTCCTGCTCCAGGGCCGTGCGAGTCGAATCGAGCTGGGCCTCCTTGCCGACCAGATCGGCCGGATTGAGCACGGCGATCACCTGGCCGCGGGCGACCGTCTCATTGAGGCGGACGTTGATCGAGCGGACCCGGCCGGAGAAGGGAGCGTGGATCACGCTGGTTTCCCCACTGGGGCGGATCAGGCCCACCCCCCGCACCACCACCCGGTAGGGCCACACGGCCATCAGAGCGATCCCGCCGGCGAAACTGCCCACCATCACCAGCCCCAGCGCCCGGACCCAGGGGCTCACCGAGGGCAGGAATTCCTCAGCGGTGCTGGCGTTGAGCACCAGGCCGGCATCGATCGGCCGCACGGCCAGCCGCCCCGGCGGCTGCGCCGGCGGGGTCACCGCCAGCAGGGACTCACCGGAGGGTTGATCGGCGGGGGGAAGGTCACTCATGCCGGCAGGAGATAGGGGGTGAGCGGTTCGAAATCCTGCAGTTCCTGGGGCGGGCCCTGGAACTTGACCTGGCCCTGCTCCAGGTAGACCACCCAGTCACAGCGGAGGATCACGCTGGGCCTGTGGCTGATCATCACCGTGGTGAGGCCCTGGCGCAGGGGCAGGAGCCGATCCAGCAGCCGCCGTTCCAGGCCGGGATCGAGGGCCGCCGTGGACTCATCGAGGATCAGCACCGGGGGCCGCGCCACCAGGGCCCGGGCGATTGCCAGGCGCTGCCGCTGGCCTCCGGAGAGGTTGGCGCCGAATTCCCCGAGCACGGTCTGATAGCCGTCGGGGAGGTCCCGGATGAATCCGTCGGCGAGGGCCAGATCACAGGCGGCCACCACCTGGTCGAAGCCGGCATCGGGATAGGTGAAGCGAAAGTTCTCCAGGATCGTTCGATTGAAGAACTGGGGGTCCTGGGGAATCAGCGCCACCTGCTGGCGCAGGCACTCCAGCGAGATGTCCTTGAGGCCATAGGGGCCGTAATGGATGGTTCCGCTCTGCGGCGGATAGAGGCCTGCCAGCAGCTTCACCAGTGTGCTCTTGCCACACCCCGATTCCCCGATCAGGGCGGTCATGCAGCCGCCCGGGATCGTGAGGTTGAACTCCTTGAGCAGGTCGAGACGACCGGCATGGTGAAAGCTGAGATTGCGGCAGCGGATCTCGCTGCCCAGTGGGAGGGCCACCCAGGGTTTCTTGGCGGCGTTCGGATCCTCCACCGTTCCATCGAGCACCTCCGAGAGGCGATGGAACACCACCTGGGCGGTGATGAAGTCCCCGGCAAAGCCCACCAGGTCCCCGAGGAAGCCCAGCACGTTGAAGCCCATGCCGTTGAAGGCGAGCAACTGGCCGATGCTGAGCTTGCCGGCAATCACGAAGCTGCTCCCATACCACAACATCGCCAGGGTGGTGGCATTGGAAAGGAGATCGGTGGTGGTGGAGCCGAACAGCTCCAGCTGCAGGGTCTTCCAGCGCAGATGGGACAACGTTCCAAAATTGCGCTGGTACTCATCCCAGACCTGCGGCGTGGCCTCGGTGGTCTTGAGCACCTGGGCGCCGCGGAAAGCTTCAACCAGAAAGCCCTGGTTCTCCGCGGATTTCACGATCAGGCGGCGGGTCTTCTGCCGCAGCGCCGGCAGGAAGACCAGATTGGCGCTCACCACCAGGAGAAAGGCCAGCAGCGACACGGCCGTGAGCGCCGGGCTGTAGGTGAGCATCACCAGCAACGACACCAGGGCGACGAACAGCTGGCTGGGCAGGCCGAGCACCACATCGCCGATCAGGCCGTTGATGTGGTTCACATCGCTGATCCGACTGACCACCTCACCGCTGCGGTGGCTGTCGAAATAGGTCATCGGCAGCCGCAGCAGCTGGTGGCCGTATTCCTGCAGCATCCCCAGTTGCAGCCGCTGGGCGAAATGGCCCACCAGGTGGCCCTGCAGCAACGAGATCAGATTGCGGAAGAGGAACAGCACCAACATGCCCAGCCCGAGGCTGGTGAGCAGCTGGGTGTCGCGCCGGACCAGCACATCGTCGGTGAGCAGCTGCATCAGCAACGGCATCGCCAGGGCCAGCAGGCCGATCACTCCATTGATCGCCAGGGCCTGGAGCAGCAGCCCCCGGTAGGGCAGCACCAGCCGGAGGAAACGCAGGAACGGGGCCTTCGGGGCCTCCTCCTGCTCGGCCAGTCGGTGCCGATCGGGCTCGAGCAGCAGCATCACGCCGTTGCTCCAACCCTCCAGAAACTCCTTCTCGGAGAGCCGGCGCAGCCCGACCGCCGGATCCGCGATCACATAGTGCCGCCGGCGGCGCCCATGCAGCACCACCCAGTGGTTGCCCTTCCAATGACAGATGGCGGGCAATGGAATGGCATCCAGGTGCTCAAGCAGATCGGGCTGGGCTCGCACCGCCCGGGCCTGGAAGCCGATGGCATCCGCACCGCGGCGAAGCCCGAGCAGGGTGGTACCCAGGGAACCGGTGCCCACCAGCTCCCGCACCCGGGAGAGGGGCAGGTTGCGGCCATGCTGCCGGGCCACGATGGCAACGCAGGCGGCACCGCAATCCTCCTCGGAATGCTGCTCGACGAAGGCGTAACGGGGCATGGGCAGCGGGAAGCCCCAACAGGAATAGCGGTGTGGTTAACCCTAAGCCGCGCCGCCAACAAAACGTCGTAAATGAAGCGAAACACATCGCCCGCCGCCCTAGACTTTCGTAAGAGATTCTTACAATTCTCTGAGTTCTGGTCGAAAGAGTTGGCTGGGCGCAGGCCAGCAGAGAGGTCAATCGCCGCTTCACTCAAGACAGCGAAACAGGCCGATGCAGCGCGCAATCAATAATCCGTCACACTCACGAGCCCTTGCCTCAAACATGCAAAATGGGAGGTATCGCGCATGACAGTGAGACGGTTCATGCCTAACACCGCCTACAGCATACTGCAAACATACCTGAAGTTTATTTTCGTTTTGATTGCCAGGCTTGGGCTCACCAGTTTTGTACCTAGTGTTCAGACATGGTGAGCCGAGGTCTCCAGGTCAAGCCTGCAGATCCTGCCTGGATCCCATCGGATCCTGCACCGGTGCCTATGGAGAGCCATCTCCGCACCTGCCCATGGGGATCTTCCCGTTGACCTGGTGCCTCAGTCCCATGACCACAGCCCAGCTTCACTTTTTCTTCTCTTGCAACCATGGCTTACTTCACCCTGATTGACGACGCGACTACCCAGAGCATCTCGGGTGGCTTCCTGAACCGGTCCTTCAACCGCCAGCGGACTGACAATCGTCAGATCAACATCAACAACACTCCCAACAGGGATCGCTCCAACAACTCCACCAACACCAATGCTTCAGTCCGGAACAGGGGCTTCTTCACCGGCAACACCGTTTCCGTCTCCGTCTGAACAATTGACAGGGGGGCTTTCCTCCTTTTAGGGAGTTACCTCGAAATTCTCCCTACAAACAGTTCATCCTCAAAGGCGTCGATTACTCGACGCCTTTTTTTTGAACTGCCTCTCTGAATCAATGTAACCAAGCCGGGAAGGCTGGCACCATCCTGGCTTGGTTACACCCCAGACACAAGTAAGTTTGCCGGATTAAACAGCCGGGGATGGCATCATCGACATGATTGGGCTTCGGCGGATGAAGCGGGCAACCACACTGATCGAATTTCCAGACAAGGGTCCATTATTGCGCACAGAATTATCGGTATTCACAGAATTATCGGAATTATCAATATTCACATTGATCGCAAGGCTATAGCTCCGGTTGTCTTCCCGATTAACATTAAAAGACCGATTCAAAATACCTCCAGAAATAGTCTGTGCTTGGCCATCAGTAATGGGTGCGAGGTAAGCCACTGTTCAGATCGTTCAAGGGACTGGCAACTCCAAAGGCTTCTGCCAAGTAAAGAGAAAGCATAAAAGTACACTTTTCTTTGCAGTGACAAACCCCTTCAATTGCTTTTTCTTTATACCGAATTCTCGCGAACAGTAATCACGTTCTCAACAAATACGACACAAAGAGATACGGGTTGATCGAGACCGAGCAATCGATTAGCCCACCGCCGTGGCCAGGGCACCACGGCCCTCCACCGGCGCATGCAGAGCCTCCTGGAGGGGGGCCCGGCCGTAGTCGCGCTCCAGGAGATCCATCACGGTGCGGCCGAAGTCCTTCGGGTTGCGCTCAAAAGCCTCCAGGCAGATCCGTCCGAAGGTGCTCCCCATCGGCTCGGGGTTCCAGAGCAGCTTGCGGGCCGTCCAGGGCATCATGCTCATCGGGTTGTACCCGGGCTCCAGCAAGCCCTGGTCGAAGCCGTACTGCTCCAGATGGGTGTGGGGCTGGAGGCCGATAAAGAAGATCGCCGGCTCCACCTTGTCGGCCCCGAAGATGCGCTCCAGCTCGCGGT
>CAYGQY010000143.1:0-5170 GCA_964352195.1 uncultured bacterium | reverse complement strand
GCTGCGGTGAGGACTCGCCGGGGGCGTCCGCCACCCTGGCCCCAGCCCAGGCATCCCGTTCCAGCAGGGTGATCGTGCTGCCGTTGGTGCCCCCAGCCAGTTGCAACGGCCCGGGGGGCGCCAGCGGGATCAGCCGGGCGGCCAGACGCACCGCCGCCTGGGCCATGCCGGGCCCCACATCCCCACTCATCGGCCGCCCATCGAGCTGCCAGATCGGGCGGAACCCCTCCCGGAGCACCAGGGCCCGGCGAAGCCGGAGTTCGCCGGCCAGGGCGGCGGACGCCCCCGGCGAGTCCTCACCGCAGCTCACCGCCAGGCGCTTGAGCGGCACGCCGGAGGCCACCACCTGCTCCAGGCGGCGCGCGAAGGCGGCGACGCGGCCGGCCCGGGTGTGCAGCTCCACGGCGTCGGGTCGGAGGCGAGCCAGCAACGGGGCCACGGCCTCGGCGGCCAGCACCTGCCCCCGCTCCTCGATCAGCCCGTGGGGGCAGGCCGGCCGGCAGCGCCCGCAGCCATAGCAGCGCTCGGCCAGCACGCCCCCGTCCGGGGGGATGGCTTGGGCCGGACAGACCCGCTCACAGGGACGGGAACAACCGGGCGGGCAGACACGGGGATCGAACCAGGCCTTGCGGAAATCGGGATCCTCTCCATCGCTGAGGCTCACCATCAGCCAGGGAGCCGGCCGGCGTCCCCCCCCCTGGTCTCGAGCCCAGGCGAGGCCCCGCCGCGCCACCGCCACCACGGCGGGATCGGCCGCCACATCGATGCAATGGACCCCGGCCAGCGCATAGATGCCAACCAGATCCTCGATCGCGACCAGGTCCTGGTTGCTGGCGCCGCAGATGAGTTTGACCCAGCGACCCCGGGCCAGGGCCTGCTCGGCCGACAGCCGATCCGGCGAAGCCGGCTCATCCCCCAATCAGCGCCTCCAGGGGTTGCCAACGCAGGCTGCGGGAGCCGCCCATCTCGGCCACGATCCGAAGCCTGGGCTCCCGGCGGGTCAGCGCACAGAGCGAACCCAGCTCAGCCAGGGAGAGCACCTGGGCTTCGAGAAGCCAGAGCAGCATGGGCCGCGTTCCCTCCAGGAGGGCACCCAGCTGGGGCATCACCCGCTGCACCTCGCCGACCGCGGCTCCACTGCCTCCGATGCTGTGGTGCCCCAGATGGGGGGGGCGCACCCCGTGGGTCTGGAACAGGAACGCTTCCGGATCCCCCAGGCCCCGCGCCGAGGTGATCTGGGCTCCGTAACCCGCCGCTCGCATCCGGCGCAGCAGCCGGGTCTCGGCTCCCCCCTCCAGGGGGGCGTAGAGGGCGAGGGCGCCGGCCTGCTCCAGCTCCTGACGGAAACGACGACCGGTGAGCAGCAGGGGCATCGACGCCTCCGAATTCAGTCCGGCAAGTCTGGCAGGCGATGCCGGGGATGGGTGAAGGTCATGGGGTATGGTTGCCCCTTGTGCAACCGCTGTGTGCCCGTCCGCTAGCCGGGCCTCCAGAGCGCTGCACGGAGTCGTCGCTGGCGATGGCTCCTCCAGGCCAGTGCGGCCCGGCCGTCGTTCAGGGCCATCCCTGAACGACGGCCGCCAAGCCGCCGGGATACTGCCGCCCGATCCCGGATCGGAGCGGACAAGTCCCAGCCCGCTGTCTCGCCAACCGCTAGCCCAACCGCCATCGCCCTGACCCGTTCAGAGTGATGGGGAAGCCAGAGTCTCCCCTGGCCCAGCGCGTCTGATCGATACAGCCCCAGGCGGCCCGTGCCCCCTTCCCCGGGAGCCGTGCCGTAGTCCTGCTGGCGTTTCTTCCCCCCATGTCTTTCGGCATCCTCGGGACGAAACTGGGCATGTCCCAGTTCTTCGACCCGGCCGGCAAGTCCATCCCGGTCACTGTGATCGAGGCGGGCCCCTGCCGCATCACCCAACTGAAGACCCCCGCCACCGACGGCTACACCGCCGCCCAGATCGGTTTCGGCGAGATTCGCCAGAAACTCGTCAACCGGCCGGCCGCCGGCCACCTGGCCCGGTCCGGCGAAGAGCTTCTCCGTCATCTCCACGAGTACCGCCTCGAGTCCCTCGACGGCCTCGAACTCGGTGGCGCCATCACGGTCGAAGCCTTCGAGGCCGGCCAGAAGATCGACGTGAGCGGCGACACGATCGGCCGGGGGTTCTCCGGCTACCAGAAGCGCCACGGCTTCAGCCGCGGCCCGATGAGCCATGGTTCCAAGAACCATCGCGAGCCGGGTTCCACCGGCGCCGGCACCACCCCCGGCCGGGTCTACCCCGGTAAGCGGATGGCCGGACGCTACGGCGGCAAGCAGATCACCACCCGCGGGCTCACCATCTTGAAGGTGGACGTGGAGCGCAACCTGCTGGTGGTGAAGGGGTCGGTGCCCGGCAAGCCCGGGGCCCTGCTCTCGATCCGTCCCGCCCTGCGGGTCGGCGCCAAGGCCGCGAACTGAGGAGAACCGTCATGCTGCAATGTGTTGTTCGCGATTGGCAGGGGAACGAGGCCGGCACCGCCAGCCTTGACCTGAAGGTCGCCAAGGAATCCTCCGCCGCCGCCCTGGTGCACCGCGCCCTGGTGCGGCAGCAGGCCCATGCCCGTCAGGGCACCGCCAGCACCCTCACCCGGGCCGAGGTGCGGGGCGGCGGCCGCAAGCCCTACAAACAGAAAGGCACTGGACGGGCCCGTCAGGGTTCGATCCGAACACCCCTGCGCCCCGGTGGCGGTGTGGTGTTCGGGCCCAAGCCCCGCTCCTACGCCCTGAGCATGAACCGCAAGGAGCGGCGTCTGGCCCTGCGCACCGCCCTGGTCAGCCGCTCGGCCGATCTGGTCGTGGTCAGCGGCTTCGGTGCTGCTCTGGAGACCCCGAGCACCCGGGAAATCGTCGCCGCCCTGCAGCGCCTCGGCGTGGCGGCCGGCAGCAAGGTGCTGATCGTGCTTGATCAGCCCAGCGAGGTGGTGCGCCGCTCGGTGCGCAACCTCGAGACGGTCAAGCTGATCGCCGCCGATCAGCTCAATGTCTTCGATCTGCTCCACGCCAGCACCCTGGTGCTGAGCGATGAGGCCCTCGCGCGGATTCAGGAGGTCTACGGCGATGTCTGAACGTTTTGCTGGACGGCTCGCGGATGTGATCCGCCGGCCGTTGATCACCGAAAAGGCCACCCGGGCCCTGGAATTCAACCAGTACACCTTCGAAGTGGACCCCCGGGCCGCCAAACCCGAGATCAAGGCCGCGGTTGAGCACCTCTTCGAGGTGCGGGTCGTCGGGGTCAGCACCATGAACCCGCCGCGCCGCAGCCGGCGCGTCGGTCGCTTCGCCGGCAAGCGCGCCCAGGTGAAGAAGGCCGTGGTGCGTCTGGCCGAGGGCGATGCCATCCAGTTGTTCCCAGAGGCCTGAGGGGTCTGAATCGTCATGGCAATCCGCAACTACCGCCCCTACACCCCCGGCACCCGCGGCCGCGTCGCCAGCGACTTCACTGAAGTCACCGAGCGGCGGCCGGAACGGTCCCTGGTGGTCGCCAAGCACCGCCAGAAGGGCCGCAACAACCGTGGGGTCATCACCTGCCGCCACCGTGGCGGCGGTCACAAGCGCCGCTACCGCCTGGTCGACTTTCGCCGCGACAAGCACGGCGTGGTGGCCAAGGTGGCCGCCATCCACTACGACCCCCATCGCAACGCCCGCCTGGCGCTGCTCTTCTATGTCGATGGTGAGAAGCGTTACATCCTGGCCCCCGCCGGGGTCGCCGTCGGCCAGTCGGTCGTCTCGGGCCCCGAAGCCCCGATCGAAGTGGGCAATGCCCTGCCCCTCTCCTCGATCCCGCTCGGTTCCAGCGTCCACAACGTGGAGCTCTACGCCGGCCGGGGTGGCCAGATGGTCCGCACCGCCGGCGGCAGTGCCCAGGTGATGGCCAAGGAGGGTGATTACGTCGCCCTCAAGCTGCCCTCCACCGAGGTGCGCCTGGTGCGGCGGGAGTGCTACGCCACCCTCGGTGAGGTGGGCAATGCCGAAGTGCGCAACACCAGCCTGGGCAAGGCCGGCCGCAAGCGTTGGCTAGGCCGCCGCCCCCAGGTGCGCGGCAGCGTGATGAACCCCTGCGATCACCCCCATGGTGGTGGCGAGGGCCGCGCCCCGATCGGCCGCTCCGGACCGGTCACCCCCTGGGGGAAACCGGCCCTGGGCCTGAAAACGCGCAAGCGGAACAAACCCAGCAATCGGTTTGTGCTGCGGAAACGTCGCCGCACCTCCAAGCGGAGTCGCGGAGGACGGGATTCCTGATGTTCCACACCGATCTGCTGTCTGCTTAAACCACCATGGGACGCTCACTCAAGAAAGGACCCTTTGTCGCCGACCACCTTCTGCGCAAGGTCGAAGCGCAGAACAGCGCCGGCGACAAGACCGTGATCAAGACCTGGTCACGGGCCTCCACCATCCTGCCGATGATGATCGGCCACACGATTGCCGTTCACAACGGCAAGAGCCACGTGCCGGTGTATGTCACCGAGCAGATGGTGGGCCACAAGCTGGGGGAATTCGCCCCGACCCGCACCTTCCGCGGCCACATCAAGGACAAGAAAGGTTCCCGTTAAGGAGCGCATCACCATGGTCAACACCTCTCCCCCCAGCCAAGAAGCCCGCGCCCACGGCCGCTACATCCGCGGTTCCGTGTCCAAGGTCCGTCGCGTGCTCGATCAGATCCGCGGTCGTTCCTACCGCGAGGCCCTGATCCTCCTCGAGTTCATGCCTTACCGCTCCACAGGCCCCATCACGAAAGTGCTGCGCTCGGCGGTGGCGAACGCTGAGCACAACCTGGGCCTCGATCCCGCCACCCTCGTGATCAGCAACGCCATCGCCGACATGGGTCCGTCCCTGAAGCGATTCCGGCCCCGCGCCCAGGGCCGTGCCTACGCCATCAAAAAGCAAACCTGCCACATCAGCATCGCTGTGGCCCCTACCGCCTGACCCCCGAGGACACCGCCCGATGGGACACAAGATCCATCCAACCGGCCTGCGCCTGGGGATCACCCAGGACCACCGCTCCCGTTGGTACGCCCCCAGCAAGACCTACCCGATCCTTCTCCAGGAAGACGATCGGATCCGCCGCTTCATCCACAAGAAGTACGCCTCCGTCGGCATCAGCGACGTGCTGATCGCCCGCAAGGCCGACCAGCTGGA
>CAYGQY010000142.1:0-5178 GCA_964352195.1 uncultured bacterium | reverse complement strand
CCCCAGGGAGGTGCAGCGGGCATGGCCTCATCGGGCTTTCGGCCACCGCCGCCATCACCGTCCCGCCCCCCGGGGACGCGGCGTCCCCTCCTGAGCCTCGGCCCCCTGCTGCTGGGGCTGCTGGTCCCCGGCCTGATCAGCCTCGGCGGCTGCCGGATGCCTCCGTCCCCGGACGCGACAGCCACCGGGGCGGGTGAGGACGACCGCCCCCTCGTGCTCACCACCTTCACCGTGCTGGCCGACATGGCCCGCCAGGTGGCCGGTGAGCACCTGCGGGTGGAATCGATCACCAGACTCGGGGCCGAGATCCATGGCTACGAGCCCACCCCCAGCGATCTGGAGCGCTCCAGCGGCGCGGATCTCCTGCTGGAGAACGGCTTCGGCCTTGAGCGCTGGGCCCAGCGCTTCACCTCCCGCCTGCCGCCAGGCCGCCGGGTCACCCTCACCGAAGGCATCGCCCCCCTGCCGATCGCCGAGGATGCCTATCGGGGACAGCCCAACCCCCACGCCTGGATGTCCCCTCGCCTGGCCGAAACCTACGTGGAGAACATGCGGATCGCCTTCAGCCAGCTCGATCCCGACCATGCGGACGACTACCGGCGCAACGCCGAGGCCTATCGCGCCCGGCTTCGAACCCTCGACCGCGAACTGCGGCGGGGCCTCGAGGCCATCCCCCCCCCCCAGCGCGTGCTGGCCACCTGTGAGGGAGCGTTCTCCTATCTAGCCCGTGACTACGGCCTCCAGGAGGCCTACCTCTGGCCGGTGAATGCCGAATCCCAGGTGACCCCGCAGCGGATGGCCCGGCTGATTGATCTGGTGCGTCAGCGCGAGGTGCCGGCCGTGTTCTGTGAAAGCACGGTGAGTGCCGAACCCCAGCGCCAGGTGGCCAAGGAGAGCGGGGCCCGCTTCGGGGGCGTCTTCTACGTGGACTCCCTGTCCGCGCCCAGCGGCCCGGCGCCCACTCTGCTGGACCTGCAGCGCCACAATCTGCGCACGCTGGTGAACGGCCTGCAGGGGACCTGAGCCGATGCCGTCCCTGCCGTCCCCGGTTGCCGTCGTCGTCACCGCTGCGCCCGCCGAACGCATCCGGGTGCGCCATCTCTGCGTCGATTACCACGGCACGGTCGCCCTCCACGATGTCTCACTTCAGGTGAATGCCGGCAGCATCTGCGGACTGGTGGGCATGAACGGGGCCGGCAAATCCACGTTGTTCAAGGCCCTGATGGGCTTTGTGCGGCCCTCCAGCGGCAGCATCGCCATTGATGGCCTGCCGCTGCGGCAGGCCCGGCGCCGCCAGGCGGTGGCCTACGTGCCCCAGATGGAGAGTGTCGACTGGAATTTCCCCGTCAACGTCGGAAATGTGGTGATGATGGGCCGCTACGGCGGCATGAATCTGCTGCGGATCCCCGGCCCCGCCGACCATGCGGCGGTGCGCCAGAGCCTGGAGCGGGTGGAGCTCTGGTCGCTGCGTCGCCGCCAGATCGGTGAACTCTCCGGTGGGCAGCGCAAGCGGGCCTTCCTGGCGCGTGCCCTCGCCCAGGGAGCCTCGGTGCTGCTGCTGGATGAGCCCTTTGCCGGCGTCGACATCCGCACCGAGCGGCTGATGATCGATCTGTTCGAGCAGTTCCGGCAGGAGGGTCGCAGCCTGCTGATCTCCACCCACGACCTCTCCCATGTGCGCGGGTTCTGCGATCAGGTGGTGCTGATCAACAAGACCGTGCTGGCCTATGGCGACACCAACGAAGTGTTCACCGAGGAGAATCTGGCCCGTACCTTCGGCGCCCCCCAGCGCCTGGTCAGCGGCGAACCATGAGCGAGCTCTCCGGCTGGCTGCTTGAACCGCTCCGCCACGATTTCATGGTGCGGGCCCTGCTGGTCAGTGCCCTGGTGGCCGCCGTCTGCGGTCTCCTCTCCTGCTTCATGACCCTCAAGGGCTGGGCCCTGATGGGGGACGCAGTGTCCCACGCCGTGATGCCGGGGGTGGTGATCGCCTATGCGTTCAACCTGCCCTTCGCCGTCGGAGCCTTCGTGTTCGGGGTGGGATCGGTGGCCGTGATCGGCTATGTCAAGCAGATGACCCGGATCAAGGAGGACACCGTGATCGGTCTGGTGTTCACCGGATTCTTCGCCTTCGGCCTCGTGCTGGTCTCGAAGGTGCGGAGTTCGATCGATCTCACCCACATCCTCTTCGGCAACGTGCTGGGCATCAGTGATTCCGACATCCTCCAGACGTCGCTGATCAGTGCGGCGGTGCTGGTGCTGCTGCTCCTGTTCCGGCGCGATCTGATTCTGTTCTGCTTCGATCCCACCCACGCGCGCTCGATCGGTCTTCACACCGGAGCCCTGCACTACCTGCTCCTCACGGTGCTCTCCCTGGCGGCGGTGGCCGGTCTGCAGACGGTGGGCATCATCCTGGTGGTGGCCATGCTGGTCACGCCGGGGGCCACGGCCTACCTGCTCACCGACCGGTTCGACCGGATGACCTGGATCGCGATGGCCTCCGCCATGCTCTCCAGCCTGCTGGGCATCTACTGGAGCTACTGGATGGACGCCTCCAGCGCCGGCTGCATCGTGCTCGTGCAGACCGGGCTGTTCCTGCTCAGCTTCCTGTTCGCGCCCCGCCATGGCCTGGTGGCCCAGCAGCGCCGGTGAGCAGGCCGGCCCCGGCTCCCTCCGACCAGGGCTGGCCCTGGTGGCCCTTGCTGCCGCTGTATCCCTACGGCCGGCGGCGCACCCTGGTGCGGGAGCTGATCCCTGGTTTGCTCTGGAGTTTCGAGCAGCTGCAGGGGATTCTCTACGTGGCCGTGCCGATCCGCATGACGGTGCTGCGCCTGAGTGAGGGCCTGCTGCTCTATGCCCCGGTGGCCCCCACCGCCGAGCTGATCCGGGAACTCCGTCAGCTCGAGCGCTCCCACGGCCCGGTGCTCACGATCGTGCTCCCCACCAGCTCCGGCCTGGAGCACAAGCTGCCGGTCCCGGCCATGGCCCGGGCCTTCCCCACCGCCCAGGTCTGGGTCAGCCCCCACCAGTGGAGTTTCCCGCTGCGGCTCCCCCTGGCCTGGCTGGGCTTTCCGGCCGGGCGCACCCGGGTGCTGCTGGAGGACGGCGTTCCCCATGGCGAGGAACTGTCCTGGCATCCCCTTGGCCCCCTCTCCCTGGGGGTGGGCACCTTCCTGGAGGTGGCCCTGTTCCACCGCCGCAGTGGCGCCCTGCTGGTGACCGATGCGCTCGTGGCGATCACGGCGGAGCCGCCGCCCCTGTTCGACGCCGATCCCAGACCGCTCCTCTTCCATGCCCGGGAGACCGGCGCCGAGCCCCTGGAGGACACGGCGGAGCGCCGCCGCCGCGGCTGGTGGCGGTTGGTGCTGTTCGCGACCTACTTCCGGCCCGAAGGGTTGCGGGTCCTCCCCTGGGGTGAGGCGCTGGCCCTGTCCTGCCGGGCGGGAGTCCGGCGGGCCGAGGCCTATTTCGGGGTCTATCCGTTCCGCTGGCTGCCGGGCTGGGAGGTCGCCTTCGAGGCGCTGCTCTCGAACGGCCATCCGAAGCTGCAGATCGCTCCGGTGCTGGAGCGGCTCGTGTTCCCCCGATCCCGGGGGGTGCTGCTGGGCTGGATCCGACAGCTGGCCGAGCTCGACACCCTCGCCTGGGTCATCCCCGCCCACTACAGCGCTCCGGTTCCCTGCGAGGGGGGTGATCTGGAGCGCCTGGCCAACGAGCTGGAGCGGCGGGCGTGGGCCCCGTCGGAGGGATCCTGGCGGTTTCTGGCCGACCTGGATGACACCCTGCTGCACCGGGGGCTGGTGCCGGCTCACCCGGGCAGGGAAGAGGGACCTGCCGGCGAGGTCTGAGGCTCAGAGCTTCAGTTCGCCGGGGTCGGCCTCCTCGCCACCCTCGCCGAACAGGGTGGTTTCGAGCTCCATGCGCTGTTCCATCTGGCGCAGGAAATAGCCGGTCATCATCGCGGAGGCCAGCAGGCCGGCGAGATTGTCTCGGCTGGCCTGAATCTTCACTTCAAACTGTTCGCCGGGCAACATTCCCAGCAGGCCCTGAACATTGTGTCGGATGATGTCCTGAATATCACCGCTGGCCGAGCGGGCCACCCGCTGCAGCACATCTGGGGACTGGTCCTGGAGGTATTGAATCAACGAGTTGCCGCCGATCGATTCGCTGTCGGTGGTCAGGAACTCCGGGTTGAACATGTCCCTCCGGGATGATCCGCGTCTTAGGGATGCACCTTAACCCACGTCTTCGGTGCTGCCTCTCTCCGGGGGTGAGGAGAACCGGATCGGTCCAAACTGGCCCGGCGGCCAGTAGCGGAACACCGCCGTGCCGATCAGACGGTCCTCTGGCAACGGACCCCACAGGTGGGAATCGAGGCTGGCGTTGCGGTTGTCCCCCATCACCAGAAGCTGCCCCTCCGGCACGGTGACGGGGGGCAGGCGGTAGGCGATCGGGTCCCGGCGCCAGGGTTCGCTCACGGCCAGGCCGTTGCGGCGCAAGGCCCCATCGGCCACCTCGATCACATCACCGGGCACCCCCACCACCCGCTTGATCAGGGCGGCGTCCGGGTCATAGCCGGCCTGGAGGAGGGCCTCCGGGGGATGGAACACGACGATGGTGCCCACCGGCAGGGGCCGGCCCAGCCGCGGGCGGATCTTCTCCACCAGGATCCGGTCCTGCAGCTGCAGGGTCGGCAGCATGGAACCCGAGGGAATCCAGCGGGGCTCGATGACCAGCCAGCGCAGCAGCAGGGCCAGGGCCAGCCACAACAGCAGCGCCACCACCTGACGGGCGAGGTCGGAGCGGTTGGGAGAGGCGGGAGCCGTCATGCCGCGGTGCGGACTCTGGACTTAGCCATGATCCATCTCCACTGCCACGGGTCGGATGGGACAGGCGCTGGCCGAGGACGGAGCCAACCTGGTGGCGGCCCTGGCCCTGCTCGATGGCCTGGCCCAGCAGGGGCTGCGCCGGCTGGTTCTCTGTCCGGGCAGCCGCTCCGGCCCCCTGGCGATCGCGGCCGGATTGCTCTGCCGCCGGGGCCTGTCGCTCCACACGGCGATCGATGAGCGCTCGGCCGGCTTCTTCGCCCTCGGCATGGCCCGCGGGGACGGGCGGGCGGCGGCAGTGATCACCACCTCCGGCACGGCGGTGGCGAATCTGCTGCCGGCGGTGGTGGAG
>CAYGQY010000141.1:0-5185 GCA_964352195.1 uncultured bacterium | reverse complement strand
CAGCACCCCGGTGCGCTCCAGGGCCCCGATCAGCACGAACACCGCCATGAAGTAGATCAGCGTCGACCAGTCGAGATCGGAGAGCAGCCGGTCAACCGGCAGCAGACGGCTGGTGCGCACGATCGTGAGGCTGATCGCCGCCCCCAGCAGGGCGACCGCATCGGGAGCGAGGGGCACCGGCAGCTGATCGCCGACGATGAACAGGCCCAGCATCACCGCCACCATGAGGAGCAGCAGCCCCAGGGTGGGGCAATGGTGCAGCGGCGGCGGCGGCGCCACGTGGCGGGGAAACCGGGCCCGCCAGAGGTCGCGATACAACCAGGGCAGGGTGGGCAGCAGAACCGCCAGCACCAGCAGCCCGCCCCCGGCGATCTCCACCAGGTAGCGGCCGAACCCCACGCCGATGCCGTGGGCGACGATGAAGGTGGCCGGATCGCCGATCACGGTGAGCAGACCGCTGCTGTTGGCCGTGAGCACCAGGAGAATGAGCAGGGGCCGGGGGTCAAGGGCCAGTTCCCGGGCCAAGGGCGGCAGCAGGGGCCCCAGCAGCAGCACGGTGGTGGCGTTGGGCAGCCAGGCACCGATCAGGGTGGTGAGGCCCACCAGGGCAAGCAGGAGGCGCCGTCCCTCCCCGCGGGCCAGCACCAGCAGGCGATGGGCCAGCACGGCGAACACGCCGGTGGTCTCCAGGGCCCGCACCACCACCATCATCCCGAACAGCAGCGTGAGGGTGCCCTGGGCCGCGCCGACGCTCTCCACCGCCTGAGCCATGGGCATCACCCCGCTGACGACCAGCAGGGCGGCGCCCAGCAGGGCCGCCTCGGTGAGATGGCTCAGACCGAAGGCGGTGACCAGCAGGACGGCGGCGAAGACGAGGCAGGCCAGCAGGGCTTGGCTGGTCACAGGGGTGCTCAGGAGCGGGAGGCCCCGCTGGTGGGATCAAGCCGCTGTCCCAGCAGCGACACCGGCAGCATCGCCAGCATCGGCAGGGCGCAGACCAGCCACTCTCGCAGGCCCAGCGGGGCCGTCTCAAAGAAGGTGTTCATCCAGGGTGCCTGGCTGAACAGGAGCTGGAGCAGCAGGGCGCCGCCCACGCCCAGCAGGAGGGCCGGAGCCCGGAGGATCGCCCGCCCGCCACCGCTGCCGAGGCGGCGAAGGTCTTGCCCCACCTGGCTGATGCTCACCAGATACACCGCCTGGGAGAGCACCAGGGCCTGCACCGCCATGGTGCGGGCCAGTTCCAGGTCGGCGCCGAGGGCCGTGCCGCCGAGGAAGACGGAGAAGACCAGCGCCCAGTTGAACACCGAAACCAGCAGCACCCGCCGGAGAAGCCCCGTGGTGAGCAGCGGCTGGCCGGGGGGGCGCGGCGGCTGCGCCAGCAGCCCCGCCGGCTTGGGCTCGAACGCCAGCGGCACCGACATGGTCAGCGAACTGACCATGTTGAGCCACAGCACCTGCAGGGCGGTGACCGGCAGCGGCAGCCCCAGCACCGCCGCCAGCAGGATCGTGATCGAGGCACCGCCATTGACGGGCAGCACGAAGGCCAGGGTCTTGCGCAGGTTCAGGTAGACCCCTCGCCCCTCCTCCACCGCCGCCTCGATCGAGGCGAAGTCATCGTCGGTGAGCAGCATGTCGGCCGCCTGGCGGGCCACCTCAGTGCCCCCACGGCCCATGGCGATGCCGATGTCGGCCTGCCGCAGGGCCGGTGCGTCGTTGACGCCGTCGCCGGTCATGGCCACCACCGCCCCCCGGGCCTGCAGGGCGCGCACCAGGTCCAGCTTCTGGGTGGGGGCCACCCGGGCGAACACGTCGACACGATCCGCGCAGGCGGCCAGGGCATCCGGGGTCATCCCGGCCAGCTCGCGGCCCTCCAGGCCCACCACGGCGTCGCCCCGGCCGGAGAGATCGATCTGCCGGGCGATCGCCAGGGCCGTGTCCAGGTGGTCGCCGGTGATCATCGCCACGCGGATCCCCGCCCGATGGCAGGCGGCCACGGCCCGCTTCGCCTCCGGCCGGGGGGGGTCGAGCATCCCCTGCAGGCCGAGGAAATCGAGTCCGCCGGCGATGTGGTGGTGATCCAGGTCGGACTGATCGGCCGGGGCGCTGCCCATGGCGAAGGCCAGGACCCGCAGCCCCCGGCCCGCCATGGCGGCCGTGGCCGCCGCCACGGCCGCCCCATCCAGGGGACGCGTGGCTCCGCTCCGGTCGAGCTGCTGCCGGCAGCGGGGCAGCACCGCCTCCACGGACCCCTTGACGAGGATGCGGCGGCTGCCGTGCAGGGTGGCCATGTACTGGTGCTCGGAGGCGAACGGGATCGCATCCCGGCGGGGGTGCCGATCCAGGGCATGGCCCCGATCGAGGCCGGCGGCCTCGGCCGCCACCAGCAGGGCGGCTTCGGTGGGATCGCCGACCAGATCCCCCGTTGGATCGAGGCGGGCGTCGTTGCAGAGCAGGCCCGTGAGCAGGGTTTCCTGCAGAGCCAGGTTGTGGGCCAGGGGATCGGAGCCACTCCGGCGGGTGGGCCAGAGCTCCTCGATGGCCACCAGGCTGCCCCCGGCGTAGATCTCCCGCACCGTCATCCGGTTCTGGGTGAGGGTGCCGGTCTTGTCGGAGCAGATCACGGTGGTGCTGCCCAGGGCCTCCACGGCGGGAAGCTTGCGGATGATCGCGTTCCGCCGCGCCATGCGGCCCACCCCGATCGCCAGGGTGATGGTCACGATCGCCGGCAGTTCCTCGGGAATGGCCCCCACGGCCAGGGCCACAGCCCCGTCGAACATCTCCGCCGCCCCCCGGCCCCGGATCAGGCCGACGGCGAAGGTGAGTCCGGCCAGCACCAGGATCAGCTGCAGCAGGGTGCGGCTGAACCGCCGGATCGTGCGGGTCAGCGGGGTGGTGAGCGCCGAGGGCTGCCGCAGCAGGCCGGAGATCCGCCCCACCTCGGTGCCATTACCGCTCGCCACCACCACGCCGCAGCCCAGACCGGCGGTGACGAAGCTGCCCGCATAGGCCATGTCGCTCCGCTCCGCCAGGGGCGCCTCCGGCCCGACAGGGGCCGCGGTCTTCTGCGCCGGCAGGGATTCCCCAGTGAGCGCCGACTCATCGACCTGGACGTTACGGGC
The DNA here is from genome assembly GCA_964352195.1 of uncultured bacterium. Lineage (GTDB taxonomy): Bacteria > Cyanobacteriota > Cyanobacteriia > PCC-6307 > Cyanobiaceae > CAYGQY01. The sequence continues at coordinate 2,066 of CAYGQY010000141.1, read as the reverse complement.
GGCCAGCAACCTCAGATCGGCGGGGATCCGGGCACCCGCCTCCAGGCGGACCAGGTCCCCCACCACCAGGTCCTGGGAGGGAATCAAGCGCCGGTGGCCCTCGCGGATCACCTCAGCGTCGGTGCGCACAGAGCTGGCCAGAGCGGCAATGGCGGTTTCGGCCTTGTTCTCCTGGACAAAGCCGATCACGGCATTGATCAAGGTCACGCTCCAGATCACCAGGGCTTCGCTGAGCGAATGGATCAGGGCCTTGATCGCACCGGTGATCAGCAGGGCATAGAGGAGGGGGTCGTGGAACTGGCCCAGAAAGCGCCACCAGAGCGGCCGCTGCCGTCGTCCGCTCAGCAGGTTCGGGCCGAAGCGTCGCAGGCGCCGAGCCGATTCCGCCTCCCCCAGACCCTGCTCGCCGTCGCTGCCCAGGGCGGCCAGCACCGCCTCCGCCTCCCAGGCATGGCCCTCGGCGGCGGCCCGCTCCAGGTTGGTCCCGACGGGACCCGGCTGCACGGATTCGACCATGGCGGCAGACGCTGGCGGACGGCCCAGGGAGCTAGCGCGAAGCGGCGCCGATCAGCCCGAGGCCGGAATTCTCCCAGCCGGCCAGGGGAGCGATCGCTCCGGCGAGGGCCTGCTCGCGGCAGGCCCTCCGCCGGACCTTTCCACTGGAGGTCATCGGGATCGCCCCGGGCCGCACCAGCAGGATCGCTGCGGCAGAGAGACCATGGGCTTGCATCACCGTCCGCTGGATCGCCCCGATCAGCTGACTCAGGTCGGGACGACGGCCAAGCGCCACCTCCTGAATCACCACCAGGTGCTCCTCACCACCGGAGGAAATGCTGAAGGCGGCCGTGTGGCCACGCCTGAGATCGGGATGACACACGGCGACGCTGCGCTCGATGTCCTGGGGGTAGACATTGCGGCCGGCGATGATGATCAGGTCCTTGAGACGCCCGGTCACGAACACCTGATCGGACCAGAGAAAGCCCAGATCCCCGGTGCGCAGGAACGGCCCCTCCTCGCTGCCGTTCAGGCGCGCCTCGAAGCTGGCCGCCGTCAGCACGGGGTCCCGCCAGTACCCCTGGGCGACGCTGGGACCGCGCACCCAGATTTCGCCGATCCGTCCCAGGGGGCGGGGGCTCCCCGTCTCCGGATCCACGATGCTGACCCCATGGCCGGCCACCGGTGCCCCACAGCCCACCAGGGTTCTCGAGGATTCACCGGGCCCCGGCAGCATGACCCGGTTGCGGCCAAGCGCCGCGTCGCTGAGGCTGAGCACGGTGGGCGCCCGGCCCGAGAGGCTGCCCGACACCCAGAGGGTGCTCTCGGCCAGCCCATAGCAGGGAACAAATGACTCGGCCCGGAAGCCGGCCGGCTCGAAGGCCTCGGCGAACTGGGCGAGGGTCTCCGCATGGATCGGTTCAGCGCCGACCAGGGCAGCGCCCCAGCGGGAAAGATCCAGGGACCCGCGCTGCTCGACCGGGATGCGCTCGATGCAGCGCTGATAGGCGAAGTTCGGCCCCCCACTGAACTGGGCACCGGTCCGGCCGATCGCCTCCAGCCAGCGGACCGGACGCTCCAGGAAGGAGATCGGATCCATGAAGGTGCAGGGAGCACCGGAATAGAGGGCATTCAGCAGGAAGCCGATCAGGCCCCAGTCATGAAAGGCCGGCAACCAGCAGACCAGAGGCTCCCGCACCTGCCCCGCACGGCTGGCGGCGATCAGGTCGAGATTCGCGATCAGGTTCCGATGGCTGAGGATCACCCCCTTGGGCTCACCGGTGGAGCCGGAGGTGTATTGAATGAAGGCCACGTCGCCGGGGGGCCGCCGGGGCCGCCAGCTGTCACCGCCGGAGCCGAGGTCCTCGATGGTCAGCCACTGGATCGGGGCACCGGGATCGGAGAACAGATCGACGCGCCGCCCCAGGGTGTCCGCCGTGGTGAGGATGTGGGACGAGGAACAGTCCCGCTGGATCGCCAGCAGGCGCGGCAGGCTGCGTCGGTGGTGGGGGGTGACCACCGGAACGGCGATCAGGCCGGCCTGGAAACAGCCGAGCAGGGCGACGAGAAAA
>CAYGQY010000140.1:0-5216 GCA_964352195.1 uncultured bacterium | reverse complement strand
ATGGAGGGCTGGACCGTCGCCGGCGGTGATCACCAGCCAGGCGCCGGTGCCGTCGACCAGCACTTCGGCCAGCCCCCGCAGGCGGCCGGTGGGACTGAGGCAACAGGTGGCCAGCACCTGGCCGGGGCCGGCCCGCTCCAGATCCTGGCTGGTCTGGCCATGCAGGAACCGCCGCGTGTCGGGCCCGTCCAGCCGGATCAGGCTGACGGGCTCCTCCCAGCGACAGGGCTGCGGCGGCTGCCACATCCAGGGATCGATCGGGCTGCACACGGCGGGGCTGCGCATCGGGGTGGGGGGACGGGCGATGGCCTCACCCTTGCAAATCCACCGCCGTGCTGGGGCCCCTGGCCGCCGCCGCGGCGATCTCCTCCAGCAGGAACAGGCTCCCCAGCTCCAGGCCCTCCGCCGTCATCGCCTCCAGGCCCCCCTCCTGCCGGTCCACGATCGTCACCACCCGGTTCACGGCATAGCCGGCCTGGCGGAGCTGAACCACCGCCTTGATCGAGGACCCCCCGGTGGTGACCACGTCCTCAAGCACCGTCACGGTGCTGCCCGGTTCCGGCAGGGGCCCCTCCAGCCAGGCGCCGGTGCCATGCCCCTTGGCCTCCTTGCGCACGATCAGGGCGTCGAGCGGGCGGCCAGCCACCGCCGCGACCAGGGCCACGGCGCTCACCAAAGGATCGGCCCCCAGGGTGAGGCCGGCCACCGCCACCGCGTCGCTCTCCACCCGTTCCAGCAGCAACGCCCCCAGCAGGGCCAGCCCCACTCCGCTCAGGCTCACCGGCTTGCAATTCACGTAGTGGTCACTGCTGCGCCCCGATGCCAGGGTGAAACGTCCGTGCCGGTAGGCCCGCTCGGCCAGCAGGGCCAGCAGGGCGGACCGGCGGGCCTCGGGACTCGCGGGAAGCAGCGGAGAGAGCATCGACAGGGGTGAAACGACCTGGCCAGGGAGCATGACCGGGTGCGGCGGTCGGCCGGGCCGATGCCTACTCTGCGGGTCCAGGAGCCCGTCTCCGACGGAATGGGGCCCTGGGCTGGATGCATCGCTCCGGTCCGTCCAGAATGATGCCAGCCGTTCTCTTCGGTGTTGCCGCGGTTCAGCTCCATGCGCTCGCCCCTGTCGTGCCTCCGCCCCGCCCTGCTGCTGGTGGTTCCGGCCCTGGGTTCCCTGCCCTTCGCCCCGGCCCAGGCGGCCCCGGTGATCTGCACCACCACGCTGGAGGCGCCCCTGACCGCTGGGGGGGATCGCACCCCCAGCGCTCCGGTGGAAGTGACACGCTGCGGTGCCGTCGAGACCACCGACGCGCTGATGCAGCGGCGGGCCACCCGCTGGCGGAGCACCTTCGCGCGGGGCGTCAGCCTCACCCATCAGATCACCGACATCCTCGGCATCGCCATGGGGGGTGACGACGGCACCAAGGTGATGGGGCTGGGGTTCCCGGATCAGGCGATCATCTGGGATGCCTCGGCCATCGGCAACACGTCGGACGCCCTGCTGGAGGAGCAGAGCAGCCCCATCCCCTGGCGCAGTGCCGATCTGCCTTCGGCCTTCACCTCCAGCCTGCAGGAGGGCGCCCCGGGTGACGCCACGCCGCTCGGCGGGCCGGCGGGCGTCTGGACTCCGCCGATCACCACCACCCCGTTCTCGTCGTTCGAGCCCGTACGCGGCCTCTGGTGAGGCTGACCCCGGGGGTCTAGCAATCTGGTGAATGCAGTGGACTCATAATCCGCCTGAGCCGGGTTCGATCCCCGGGACCCCCATCCACTAATCCCAGTCATACCAAGGGTTATTGGTCCACTCTTCCTTCTCCTCAGGCGCCTGACCGGTCACTATTTCGGGCACAGAAACGGACATTTAGGGGCATAGTGGTCACGATTTCGGGCACGGTGACCGGTGGCTGGCGACCCCTACCTCACGAGGATGAACCGGGCTCTGAAGGACCTTGGGTGTGCCGTGAGCCTGGAGGTATCGCCGTCGGGACGCAGCATCCGGTTGCGTGCCACCCTCCCTACTCACGATGGCCAGTGGACACGGCAACGCGTCAGCACCCCGTTGCCTTACCCGGCAGGCCTTGAGCAAGCACGGCAGCTGGCCGAGCAGTTGGGACGTGACCTGCAGCTGCATCGGATGGGTCTTGAAGTCTTCCCCTTCGAGAGGTGGAAGGCTGGTGGAATGGCCGCCCACGAACTGGGATCACCCATCAGCGGCATGGAGGCGATCCGTCTCACCGAGAAGTGGTGGCAGGCGCAGCGCAAGCGTGGACCCAGTGCAGCCATCACCTGGGCGAAGGACTACGCCGAACCCCTCGCGCCGTTGCTGAATCTGCAGGTGGTCACCCTGGAGAGCCTCAAGGCACTCGTCAGTTCTCGTCAGCCAGGCAGTCGTAGTCGGCGGAGAGTGGCCCTGGCTGCTTCAGCGACAGCTCAGTCCCTTGAACTCGGTCTGGAAGCGGTGCAACAGCTCAGAGCGTTAGGCAAGGGTTATAGCCCTCAGAAGGACGCGGCACCGAGGGATCTGCCCAGTGATGCGCTGATCGTCGAGGTGATCGATGCTCTGCCGTCCGCCTGGCAGTGGGTGGCGGGTGTCTGCGCGACCTACGGGACCCGGCCCCATGAGGCGCTGCTGATGGCGGAGGTTCAGGCCAACGGGCTGGTGGCAATCGCTGGAGGGAAAACAGGTGCTCGGCAGGGGCTGCCGCTGCCCAAAGCCTGGATCGAGCGCTGGTCGCTGCTGAACAAGCGCCTGCCGCGCATCAACCTCGATCGGGATCACCGCACGGTGGGGACGCAACTCGGGGTAGCCCTGCGTCGGTATGAGGCGCCGTTTCAGGCCTATGACCTGCGCCATGCCTGGGCAGTGCGGGCGATTCATCATCCGCAGATCAGCCCGTCGCTGGCCGCCAAGAGCCTGGGTCACTCGCTGACGGTGCACACCACCCTGTATCAGCGCTGGTTCGATTCCGCCTCGATGGCGTCACTGGTGGCGCAGATGTGAGGCATAGCCCTCCACGTCCACATAGAGGGTGCGTCGCTTTCCGGTCTCTCCCAGGGTCGCTCTGACGAACTGAGGCGGGATGCGGCCGCGGTCGATGGCGGCACGCAGGGCCCTGCTGCTCTTGAAGTGGAGGGCCTTGGCAGCATCCGTGAGGGGCAGCCAGGGACTGACGGGCTTGCTGGGCTTGAACTCCAGCTGGGCATAGATCCGCTGTAGTTGAGCGGAGATCAGATCCAGACGGCGGTTGATGGCGTCCTCTGGGGTCGGCTGGGTGTTCACCTGGGGTGACGAGAAGAGCCAGCATTGAAACAACGTTTGAGGCTGTTGTGGGGCGCAAAAAAGGCAGAACACTGGTTTGCATTTATTTTTTGTGCGAGCGAACACATGGCAAAATGCATTTACCGACTCTGCATTTTCAGACCTTGCGGATCAGGACTTGAAGCCTGTAGTGATGGGGCTCCCGGCGCACTGCGACGGGTACTTCACCCTGAAGGAGTTGAAACGTCCAAAACCATGGAACAAGACACTAATAGACCAAATTGTGAGGGTCTCCGCCCAATGAATGCGATGGATGTGGGGCCTACCTGCCCAGTCGCATGTCCGGTCGCGACGGATGCCAGAAGTGAGGTTGCATCAGGATTGTCATCCCTCGAGGTGCCCCCAGCCATTCAGGAGTTGGTGGCCGAGTCTCTGGCCAGCAGCGCAATGCTCGATTGCAGCGATCCCCGTTGCCAGAACATCCTTGTACCCCTGCGGCTCGTGCTGACTTCGGCCGAGGCGCTGGCAGCAAGTGCCGCTGACACCGGCAGGCTCACGCTTGCCGTAGAGGGGCTCCTGTCCTGGCAGATCAGCTCAGTTGGTCAAGTTGGAGTAAAGCCCAGCCTCGCTCCAGTTTCCTGGGATGGTGTTGCAGTCGATGGCCGGATCATCACGATCTGTCCATCAAGCGACTTTCGCCAGAAGCAGTCGTCGTTGGAGGCCTTGGAGGCCAGGGCCAACGAGTTGCACATTCGTGGCGCCAAGCGAGTGATTGTCGAGGTCCTTCCTCATGCTCACGATGGAACACCACAGACGCTGATCTAGATCATCGATCGGTGTGGGGCAGGGATGTTCCTGGCGCTTGCTGGTGTCGCCAGGCCATGCTTCAAGGCAGATAGGAAGCTCACGACCTACAGCTTCGATCCTGAGCCGGAGGGCACCCACGCCAGGACTCAGTACGTGATTCCATCGATCGGTCGTGACTGGAGACGTTCTGAACAGAATTCCAGGTCATGGTGGCGGTGGCGCGGCACCCACTGGGATCAAGTCGTCGGCCATGAACAACTTGAGGCTGATGTGGAGAAATTTTTCCAGATCCAGCAGTGGCAAAATCGCGAGCCATCCACATTCAAGGGCATCGTCGCCGCCCACAGGCGTGCCACGTCCACACTGAGCTTGACCGGAAAGCCGAAGTTGATTCCATTCCGTAACGGGTGTCTACGCCTCTCGGATCACGTGCTGATTGCCCACGACCGGGAGCATGGCAACACCTGGATCTTGCCTTACGACTATGATGCGGCCGCCACAGCCACTGCCATCGTTGATTTTCTGGCCACGGCATTAGGAAGCACCGAGGCACTGGCCCTATTTCGTGCCTTTGCCAAGTGTGTGCTCACGCGTAAGCGAGTCAAGATCTTCCTCGAATTGTTTGGTCCCAGCAACACTGGCAAAACTGTGATCGCGAACCTGCTCATGGCCATGGTGGGGTTCATGAATGTGACGGCAAGCAGGCTGGAATTGCTTGAGAACAGGAAACTATTGTTCCAGACCCTTAAGCTTCGCGGCAAAGCTCTGGTGGTCTTCTCTGAGGCCCAGGATTATAATGGGCCGCTGGAGGTTCTTAAGGCCATCACAGGAGGAGACCGTATCGCAGCAGAAGCGAAAGGAAGTCATGCAGAGGTGGACTTCTTTTTTGAAGGCTCAGTGCTGATCGTCGGTAATGGTCCGATCGGCGCGTCGGACCCAACGGGGGCTGTGCTCAGTCGCCGGCGCTCGATTCCGGTTCTCACGGTGGTCCCCCCGGATCAGCGACGGCCGCTGCTCGATGCGGATCATCACGGAGGATGGACGGGGGAGTTCGTCGATCAGTTGCCTGGATTCGTGAACTGGGTCCTGGAGATGCCCGAGGAGGAGGCCTGGGCAGTCCTGCAGCGCCCCATCAGTTCGCAAGGGTCCTCCCGGA
>CAYGQY010000139.1:0-5230 GCA_964352195.1 uncultured bacterium | reverse complement strand
CCGGGCGCCCCACCCCAGCGGCACCGGCGCCGCCCTGATCGGCGGTGGTGCCATGCCGCGGCCGGGGGAGCTGAGCCTGGCTCACCACGGCGTGCTCTTTCTCGATGAGCTCAGCGAGTTCCGCCGGGACGTGCTCGATCAGCTCCGGCAGCCGCTGGAAGAGGGGGAGATCTGGCTGAGCCGGTCCCGGCATCGGTGCCGCTACCCCTGCCAGGTGGCCCTGGTGGCGGCCACCAACCCCTGTCCCTGTGGCTGGTTCGGCGATCCGGAGCGAACCTGCCGCTGCCCGGAGGCCCTGCGGCAGCGCTACTGGTCGCGCCTGTCCGGTCCCCTGCTCGACCGGATTGATCTCCAGGTGGTGGTAAGGCGTCTGCCGGCAGAGGCTCTGGTGCCCGGGGTCGGAGAGCGGCAGGCCCCCGAGGAAAGCAGTGTCGAGGTGGCGGCCCGGGTGAGGGCAGCCCGTGAACGGATGCGGGCACGGAACCCGGATCAGCAACCCAATGGCCGGCTGGGGGGCCGCGACCTGCCCCAGCAGGGCCGGATTTCGGACGCAGGACTGGACCTCTGGAGTCAGGCCATCCGCCGGCGCAGGCTGAGCGCCCGCTCCGCCCAGCGCTTGCTGCGGGTGGCCCGCACCATTGCCGATCTCGAAGGGGCGGAACGGCTTGAGCCCGTGCATCTGGCCGAGGCCTTCACCTTTCGCTCCTTTGACAGCCTGCAGGAGTGCGAGCTGCCGCCCTGAGCGGAGGGGCACATCCCCCTGGGATTCAGCGGCGGCGGCGGCGTTGCTGGGCCTTGCGCTTGTACTTCTCGGTGGGGGTTTCGTGGTGACGCAGGCGCTTGAGATCCGCGAAGATGCCCGCCTTGGACACCTGACGCTTGAAGCGGCGCAGGGCCGATTCAATCCCTTCGTTTTCGCCGACGGTGACCTGGGTCATGAACCACGCAGAGGGGCTGGGTAGCTCGTCAATGTAGCAATCCGAGCCCCCAGCCCTTCAGGGCGTGGCCTCGCCTACGCCAGCTGGAGCGAGCGGCACTGGGAGAGCGCTGGTCGGCGTCGACTCGGTCACCGCCGGCTCCCCAGCCGCTGGAGCCCCTGCGGGATCGGTCGGTATGGACGGCGGCACGGCCAGCTCGGCGGGGCTGGCCTCGGGGATGGCCCCCGCCGGCCACTCCTGTCGGTAGAGATAGACATGGCCGAGGGCCCGGTCTCCGAAGTGGCGCCGCTTCAGCATCCAGCCGGGTTCGGGAATCAACTGCAGAAAACCGGCGGCGTGGCCGTTGGTGCGGGCCACGATCATCTCGGGACCCGGCCGGTTCCGGGATGGGGCCGCCAGCAGAATGTTGTCGCTGCCCTGGCGCACCACACTCAGCCGGTAGACGGTGCCCAGGTCCGTGTTCCCAACCCGCAGGGAATAGCCGTTGCCATCGAGGTAGCGGGTGCAGATGCCCGTGAAATCGAAGCCCCCCAGCAGGGGGTCCACCCGTGCCGGCGTCGATCCGGAGGTGGCGAAGCAGGGGCGGCGATCACTGATCTGTTCGTAGATGTTCAGCTGGGCGCGGGTACCGTCTCCGATCGGTGCGGCCACCAGCAGGAAGCGCGTTTCATCCACCTCCCTGGCCCCGAACAGGGCGGCCTGGGCGGCGGCTGGCGTGGGGGTAAGCCAGGCCAGGGCGGGCACCAGGCCAGCCAGAGCGGCCAGGGGAGGGAACAGCAGGGGAGTGCGGTTCACAGCGAAGAACGCAGGATGCGCCCGATCGTAGAAGTGGGATCGCGTGGGGGTCGATGGATCCGGGCCCGGGGCCCGGTGCTCAGGCCGGTTTGTTGAGACGAATCGCGACCAGGAGGCTGATCGCCGTGCCCGGCAGGCAGACCGCCAGGATCAGCCGGGTGGCCAGCACACCCAGATCCGGCTCCCCGTAGGAGAGTTCGAAGACGGAGCCGGTGGCGGCAATCCCGAGCAGGCAAGCCAGGGCCAGGAACATCCCGGCGAGCGGTTTCATCGGCATGGGGGCTCAGCGCAGGGGGTGAACGTCGGCGCGGCGGAACCCGTGCTCCTGCAGCTCCTCGTTGAGACTCAGCTCATCTCCGACCCGATCGACGAACAGCACGCCCTGGAGGTGATCCATCTCATGCTGGATGCAGCGACCCAGAAGCCCGTCGGCGCGGATGCGGCGGGGCCGGCCCTGTTCGTCGCGGTAGCTCACATCCACCGCACTCGGACGCACCACCGAGAGGTAGACCCCGGGAATGCTGAGACACCCTTCCTCGTAGGTCTCGACAGCTGCACTGGGGGAGCTGAGCTCCGGGTTGATCAGCACCAGCGGCGGAGTGGCCGGATTCTCCGGGTCCAGATCAATCACCAGCAGCTGCTTGTGGACCCCCACCTGGGGGGCCGCCAGACCGATGCCGCGGGCGGAATACATGCTGCGCAGCATGTTCCTGGCCAGGTCACGGACCGATTCATCCACCTTGCTGATCCGCCGGGTGGACTGCCGAAGCGTGGGATCACCCAGGGTGTGGATCGCCAGGGGAGGGGAATCGAGGGCCTGCTTGGGGACCTGGACACCCCGGTTGAGCTGCTCCGCCTGGCGGGCCATCTTGGCGAAGCTGCTGGCCAAGGCATCACCTGAAACGATAGGAACGATTGTAGGAGCCTTCGGCGGGAGAACGGTCTTGACCCCTGTGGCGGACAGCGCGCCGGTCGGCCCTCTCCCTGCCGCAGCCACGGTGGGGAGCATCCCCGACCTCAGGGAGCCCCAGCTGCATGGGGGCCACTGGTTCTGGCTTGAGCAGCGGTCCTGGCAGAGCGGGCGCACCACCTTGATGGTCAGGCCGGGGGGCGGGGGCGAGGCCTTCGAGCTGACCCCCGGGGAATGGAATCTGCGCAGCCGGCTGCATGGCTATGGCGGAGCGGTGCTGGCGATCGGTCCGGCTGGAGCGGGCGCTTCCGGATCCCAGCCCCTGGCGGTGGTGGCCTGCGCAGACGGTGATCGCTGCCTGTGGCGGCTCGATCCGGCCCTGAGGGGGGATGCGCCTCGGCGGCTCACCGATCCGGCCGAGCGGACCTTCGGCGACGGCCTGATCGAGTCCCAGCGGGATCGCTGGATCGGGGTGATGGAATCCGGCGGCCGCGACCGGCTGGTGGCTGTGCCCCTGGGGGGAGGGGAACCGCAGACACTGCATCGGCCCGCCGATTTCTGCGGATCCCCGGTGCTGGCTCCCGGCGGCCGCTGGCTGGCCTGGGTGGAATGGCAGCACCCGTTCATGCCCTGGGACCGCAGCCAGCTCTGGCTGGGCCAGCTGCTGGCCGACGGAAGCCTGACCGGCTGCCGCTGGATCGCCGGTTCTCCCCCGGACGGGGAAGGGCCCTCCTGCTCGGTCTTCCAGCCCCTCTGGCTTCCCCATGGCGATCTGGTCGTGGCCAACGACCGCAGCGGCTGGTGGAATCTGGAGCGGCTGCCGGCCGAAGCTCGCGAGGCGACCGGCGCCGGGGAGCCCCCGATCTGGCAGCCCCTGGCGCCGATGGAGGCGGAGTTCGCCGTGCCCCAGTGGGTCGGAGGCCTTCGCACCACGGCCTGGGACGGCCAGAGTCTGGTGGCGGCGGCCTGCCGGCAGGGGCGCTGGCGGCTGGGCCGGATCACCCTGCCCGCCGATCAGGAGCCGGACAGGTCAGGCGCCGGCAGCCGCGGGGCCTGGCAACCGATCGACTGCCCCTTCGACGAGCTGGCGGGGATCTGGGCGGAGGACGGAGATCTGGTGGCGGTCGCCGCCTCCGCCACCACTGGCCGGGCTCTGGTGCGGCTGGAGCTGGCCAGTGGACGCTGGCACCGGGAACCGACCGGGGGGACGCCGGCCCCGCTCGCTCCCGCCCTCAGGCCGGAGACGATCAGCCGCGCGGAGCCGCTCTGGTTCGCCGGCCACGGGGGACGGCCCACCCAGGCGTGGTACTACCCACCCCCGGGCGGCGGCCATGGCGGGGCACCCCTGCTGGTGCGGGGGCACAGCGGCCCCACCGGCATGGCACGAACGGGCCTCAACCTGACGATTCAATTCTGGACCAGCCGGGGCTGGGGCGTCCTGGATGTGAATTACGGCGGCTCGACCGGGTTCGGACGGGCCTACCGGGAGCGGCTCGACGGCGGTTGGGGCGTCGTGGATGTGGCCGACTGCGCCGCCGCCACCCGGGCGGTGGTGGCCTCGGGCCGGGCCGATGGGGAGCGCGTCGCGATCGAGGGGGGCAGCGCCGCCGGCTTCACGGCCCTGGCGGCGCTCTGCTTCACCGAGGTGTTCCACGCCGGTGCCTGCCGCTACGGGGTGGCGGATCTGGCCGCCATGGCCGCCGACACCCACCGCTTCGAGGCGGGGTACCTCGAGCGGCTGGTGGGGCCATGGCCGGAGGCTGCGGCGCTCTACGCGGAGCGATCCCCGCTGCAGCAGGCCGGTCGGATCCGCGCTCCGGTGATCTTCTTCCACGGGCAGCTGGATTCGGTGGTGTCGCCGGAGCAGGCGGAGCGCATGGCCCTGGCCCTCGCGGAGAACGGGGTGCCGGTGGAGCTGCACCGATTCGCCGGGGAGGGTCATGGCTTCCGCAGCAGTGCCGTTCAGGTCGAGGTGCTCGAAACCACCGAGGCGTTCTTCCGCCGCCATCTGGCGATCCGATGAGCACGCTTCTGGCGGGTCTGTGGACCCCGGAGCTGCTCGCCGTTGCCCGCACCCTGACGGCGGCCCTGATCGCCCTCAGCCTGGTGCTGTGGCTGGGCCGAACCATCGGGGGAGTCCTGGGACTGAAGCACTGGGGCATACCGGAGGCCCTGCTGGCCGGTGCCCTCGGCCTGCTGGTGGCGCCCGCCGGTCCGCTGCCGCTGCTGAGCGCTGCGGTGATCGACATCTGGGACCAGCTGCCCCTGGCTCTGCTCACCCTGGTGTTCGCCACCCTGCTGCTCGCCAAGCCACTCCCGAAGCTGGCAGGGCTGTGGGAGCCGCTCTCGGCCCAAGTGCTGCTGGCCCTCACCCTGGCCTTCGGCCAGTACCTCGTGGGTGGGCTGGCGGTGCTGCTGGTGCTGCAGCCGCTGCTGGGGGTGCACCCCCTGATGGCCTGTCTGATCGAGGTGGCCTACGAGGGAGGCCATGGCTCGGCGGCGGCGATGGGACCCAGCTACGCCAGCCTTGGCTTCGCGGGGGGGGAAGCCCTGGGGCTGGCAATGGCCACGGTGGGGCTGCTGGCCT
>CAYGQY010000138.1:0-5232 GCA_964352195.1 uncultured bacterium | reverse complement strand
CTCACCGGCGGGGCGGGCGGGGCCAGCACCAGCCCTTGCCGCCAGGGACCCTCCAGGCGGTAGCGGAGATCCAGCGCCCCGCCGGTGAGGGCGATGCGCACGGCCAGCTTCAGGCCCGGGAGGGCCGGGGCGTCGAAGGGGAGCAACTCAACGGACTGCGCCCTCATCGGTGCCCCCTGGCGCCCAAGGAGGCCGGGGGGCGCAGGCCGTCGATGAGGCGACGCAGGTCCCCCTCCTGGGCCTCGATGCTCTCGGTGAGCTGGAACTGCACCAGGGCCCGCGTGAGGTTGTGGTCGGGGCGGCTGGTCTTGAAGTAGGGGTTGCCGCAGAGGTGATCGGTGAGGAAACGCAGGCCCAGTTCGAAGGGGATCAGCCGGATGGCATCGAAGAGGTGATCGAAATCGGCCTCCCGGAGAAAGGAGCGGGCCACCGACACGTAACCCTCGAGCAACTCGCGGCAGAGGGCGGCATCAAAGCGCACCGAGGGCCAGTCGGTGGTCTCCTCCCCAAGGCCGTTGCAGCCGGAGCGGAGACAGTCCCCGATGTCGTACTGCACCAGGCCGGGCTTGACGGTGTCCAGATCGATCAGGGCGATCGCCCGGCCGCTGCGGCTGTCCATCAGCAGGTTGTTGATCTTCGGATCCCCATGAATCGGCCGCAGGCAGAGCCGACCGCTCGCCTTGGCCTGCTCGAGAACCGGGACCAGCGCCCGGCGTCGCTGCACCGCCTCAAGGCCGACGTGCAACGGGGAGCCCGTGGCGGCGCCGCCGCCGGCGGAACGCTCCAGGGCACGGTCGAAGGCCTCGAGATAGGTGGGGGTGATGTGAAAGCCCTCCAGGGTGTCGGCCAGATCCGCCACGGGCAGGTCGCTGATCAGGGCATGGAACATCCCCAGCCCCAGGCCCACCTCCCGGGCCTGGCTTCCGTCGCGGATGGTGTCGAAGGAGCGGGAGGCACCGATGTAGCTGATGGCCCTCCAGAACCCACCCTCGGCCTCGACCCAGGGATGACCGCCGATCCGGGTCCGGTAGACGCGGGGCACCTCCCAGCGGCGGGTTCCCAGCGGCCCAGTGCCCTGAAGCAGCTTCGCCCTCACATGCTCACAGCAGCGCCGCATGTTCTCCATCACCAGTTCCGGGTGGGGAAACACACGCGTGTTCAGCCGCTGCAGAACCACATCGGGGCTGGCGTCCCCCTCCAGGCACACCCGGTAGGTGTCGTTGACGTTGCCGTTGCCCAGGGGAGCGATGGAGGCGACGGGCGCCTCAAGCACGAAGCGGCCGGCGATCCGGGCCAGGATCTCGAAGGAGTCGGACGCCATGTCGCCCGGCTCAGTCCCAGTCACCGGCTCAGTCCCAGTCAAAGGTGAGCAGCCGTCCACCGGGCACCCGCTGGCGTGCCTCCTCGGTGATCACCTGGAGGGCCGCCCGGCTGGCGGAGGGATGCTGGCGAAGCCCCTCCACGATGCGGCGCACATCATCCACGGTGAGGCCCACCGAGACCACCCGTTCATGCAGGCGTTGGCGGAACTGGTCCACCAGCGCCTGCTCCTCGGGGCTGAGTTCCTTCTCTCCGGGATGGTTGATCTCCAAGGGGCGGCGTCGCGGCGGCCCCCAGGATGCCTCAGCTGACCGCCACCTGCACCACCTGTCCGCCGAGACGTTGGACCCGCCGCAGCGCTTCGTTCATGCGGGTGTAGGGCACCCGCATCACGACGCTGCCGCTGCGCACCACGTCGTTGCAGGCCAGGCCCGTGACGGTGAGGGTGACAATCCGGCCACTCCCGGCCGAGGTGCCCCGCACGCCGGCAGAGACCAGCAGACCCTCCTGGCGATGGCTCTGGGAGGGGGAGGCGTCAGGACGACCGGAGCGCACCTCGGCATCGCCGCTGTAGGCGCCGGCGCTGCGGCTGGCACGGAAGAGCATCTCGCCGCTGAAACGGGGGCGGGTGATGGCCACCGAGACGGCCCGGTCACGGTGGAGCGCCTGCCCCAGCTTGAAGTTGGTGCCGGCCGGATCCCCCTTCACCGAGGCCGCCGCACCGCGGGCCAGCTGCATCAGCCAGGAGAACTGCTGACCCTGATGACCGCGGGAATAATCCCAGCCGTGCAGGTAGGGCACCACGTCGAGACCGAACCGCTCCTGGTACTCATCACTGTCGAGGTAGGAATCGATCTCGGCATCGAAGCCCTGATCCTGGAGGATCGTGAAGTGGTGCAGCATCTCGGCCTTGTTGTGGGGCGCACGGCCGAGCAGATGTTTATGGTTGAGTTCGATGAAGCGATAGGGATTGCAGTTGTCGAAGAAACGCGCTCGGTAAAGGCCACTCTTGGCCAGGGAGCGCACGAACTCGCGTACGTTGAGATCCCCGTTGCGGAAGAGCGATTCGGCGCCGGAGAGCCGCTCATTCTCCATCACATACTGCTGGCCGAGCACCTGCTGGTAGACCGCCCGGATGATGCTGTCCCTGTCCTGGGCCGAAGCGGAGGACCAGTTCTCCTTGTTGCGGTCGGCGGCGAACCGGTCAATGCCGAGGGAGGGAGCTTGTACCAGGGTCATGGCGGAAGAGGCGACGGGGAACGGCGGACAGGGGAGGAGGAAACCTCCCGGGGATCCGAAGCACGGCCCATGGGCGCACTGCGGAGGATGGCGGTGGGCGCCTGGGAACGCCGAACGATTGGATCACCGCTCCAGGATCTCTGGGGGACCCCCGGCAATGGTTTCAACGACGTAGTTTCAGGCCAATCGCCCAATCACCCAACAGATCGTCACAGCCCGTACAGATCAAGGGGCGATCCGTGGCGATCCGCGTGGCGTTCCGGCGGCGGGAGCGGACAGCAGACCGGAGTCGAGCAGAAAGGCCCGGGCCACGGTGGCGGGCGGGCGACCGCCGCGATCAACCGCCGCGTTCATCCGTTGCATGCGCTCGGCGCTGAGACGGCCGCCCAGCGCGTCGATCGCGGCGGCCAGCTCCGGGTGGCGTCGCAGAACCGCCTCAGCCACGACGGGCACCGCCTGGTAGGGAGGGAAGTAGTGGCGGTCATCGTCGAGGGCACGCAGGGAGAGGGTGGGAATCAGCCCGTTGGTGGAATCGCCGGCGATCAGATCCACCTGGCCGTCGGCTAGGGCCCGGTAGGTGAGGCCCAGGTCCATCGCCAGGGGCGGGGCGGCGAAACGCAGGTCGTAGAGACGGGCCAGGCCGGGAAACCCGTCGGGTCGGTTGAGGAACTCGTAGCCGAACCCGGCCCTCCAGGTCGGGGTGATCGGAGCCAGCTGGGAGAGCCGCTCCAGATCCAGGCGCTTGGCGTCGGCCTCGCGCACCAGCACGGCGAAAGTGTTCTCGAACCCCAGCGAGGGAAACACCCGCAGAGCGAAGCGGCGGGCATAGAGCTCCTTGAGCCGGTGCCGCAGCTCGTCAGGATCGCCCCCCGGCAGGGGAGGCTGGTTCAGCACGGAGGTCCAGGCGGTACCGGTGTACTCCACATAGCCATCGATCCGTCCCGCCAGCAGTGCCTGCTGGGCGATCTGGGTGCCGCCGAGACCGAACTCCCGCCGCACCGGGAGACCGGTGCGGGCCTCGATCTGCTGGGCCAGCAGCTCCCCGAGGATGAGCTGCTCGGTGAAGTCCTTCGAGCCGATCGTGATCGTGCCTGCGGCCGGACGCAGCTGCATCAGCAGGACGGCCCCCAGTCCGGCCAGCCCCAGGCCGGCCACGGCGATCCCCTGGCGCAGCCGGCGCCGGCCCCCCGCCCGGCCGGACCGCCCCGGGAGCAGGCGGCGCTCCAGCCAGGCGAGGGCGCCGTCCACCAGCAACGCCAGAGCGGCGGCGGGGAGGGCCCCCTCCAGGATCAGTCGGTTGTTGACCGTGGCGATGCCCCGGAAGATGAACACCCCCAGACCGCCGGCCCCGATCGCGGCGGCGATCGTGGCCACGCCCACCGTGATCACGGCCGCCACCCGCATACCGCTGATCAGCACCGGCAGGGCCAGGGGAATCTGGATGCGGCGCAGCACCTGCCCGCGGGAAAGGCCGAGGGCACGGCCCGCCTCACCCAGGCCGGGTGGAACCTGCCGCAGACCCGTCACCACGGCCCGCAGCAGCGGCAACAGGGCGTAGAGCGTGAGCGCCACCAGGGCAGGGGTGGTTCCGAGGCCGCCGATCAGGGGCACGGTGATCAGCAGCCCGAAGATCGCCAGGCTGGGAATGGTCTGCACCACGCTGGCAAGGGCGAGCACCGGGCCCGCCCAGCGCGGCCGGTCATGGATCCACACCCCCAGCGGCAGGCTGATCACCAGGGCGGCGGCAAGGGCCGAGACCACCAGCACGAGATGCTCGCCGAAGCGCTGGGGCAGTTCAGCCGGGATCGGCACGGCGGTCGGCAATGGTGACCCGGAACGGGGTCGGGAGGATCGCTCCGACGATGGCTCAGGACCGGGGTGGAGCGCTGGCGGGGAAGCGCTCGAGATAGGCGTTCACCGTGATCGGTCGGAGCTGGGCGTAGCCCACCGGCAACCAGAGGTCCCCCGCCGCCGAGGCGAAGTGAATCTCCCAGTGGTACAGACCGGTGTAGGCCCGGGGGTCGTCCTTCAGAAGGGCGGCGTAGGCGAGAACGGCGCGGCCATAGGCCTCACTGTTGTTGTATCCCCAGAGACCCCGGCGGATGTCCTTCAGGCCACCCCGCCGCACCAGGTAGCGGCCGGCGGCCTGGATGGCGTCGTGGGGATCGGTGATGTCGCCCTTGCCGACCCCCGCCTGGGCCCAGGTAGTGGGCAGGAACTGCATGGGGCCGCGGGCATCCGCCACCGAAACGCCGTCAATGCGACCCATCCCGGTTTCCACCAGGTTCACCGCCGCCAGCACCTCCCAGTCGATGCCGGTGGCGGCCTCCGCCTGGCGGTAGTACTTCAGGAGATTCTCCGGAGGCTCCGGTTCGATGATCCGCCAGGCCGGCAGGGTGCCGGCGGGCTTGTCACGGCGGTGCATCGAGAGGAAGGCGCGGCGGGCCTCCAGATGGCGTTCGGCCACCAGGTGCCAGCGGGGCGTCAGGCGTGCAAGCACCTCCGTGGCGGTCTCCGGCTGACGGGAGAGCACCCGGTAGATCACCTGCTGTTGATGGCCCAGGGCCGGCAGCTGGCCCGGCGGGGTGGCGGTGGAGCGCAGGGACTGCTCCACCGCCATCAGCAGTTCCGCCAGCGCCGCTGGATCCCCGGGAACCAGGGGATAGTGGCGAC
>CAYGQY010000137.1:0-5337 GCA_964352195.1 uncultured bacterium | reverse complement strand
AAGGTGTGGCTCTGGCTGGAGGAGCGGCGGATTCCCTACCGGATCCGCAAGGTCACAATGGTCTGCTACGGCGAGAAGGAGGCCTGGTTCCGGCGCCTGGTGCCCTCCGGCATGCTGCCCGCCCTAGCGCTCGACGGCCGGCTGATCACCGAGAGCGACGACATCCTGCTGGCGCTGGAGGGGGCCTTTGGACCCGTGGGGGCCGGCTTGGGCGATCCGGACGTCCTGCCGCTCCGTCAGCTGGAGCGGGTGCTCTTCCGGGCCTGGTGCCAGTGGCTCTGCACCCCGTCCCTCTCGCCCCATGACGAGGAGCGCGCCGCCGGGCAGTTCGATCGGGTGGCGGCGCTGGTCGCCGATGCCCTGGAGCTGACTCCGGGGCCCTATCTGCTGGCCGACTTCAGCAGCGCCGATCTGGTGTTCACCCCCTATATCGAGCGGATGAACGCCAGCCTCTACTACTACAAGGGCTATGCCCTGCGGGAGCGCCATGGGGCGATCGATCGCTGGTTCCAGGCCATGGAGACGCGTTCCACCTATCGGGGCACCCAGAGCGACTTCCACACCCACGCCCACGACCTTCCCCCCCAGATGGGCGGGTGTTACGCCAGCGGGTCCACCGAGCAGCAGGCCTGGGGCCGGCGGGTCGATCAGGGGCCCTGGCCCGTGGCCAGCCCGGATCCCGAAAGCTCCGCCCCGGAACCGGAGGGGGCGGCCCTCGAGGCGCTCGCCCGGGTGCTGCGCCACCGCCGGGCCATCATGACCGTCAATCCCGACCGGGGCGAGCGCTTCGATCGCGCCCTCCGCGCCGCCCTCACCCTGCTGGCCACGGGTGTGGCCGTTTCCGCGCCTCCTGGCTCGGGGACCGGCCTGCGCTATCTGCGCGACCGTATCAGCGTCCCTCGCGACATGTCGCTCCATGCCGCCCGGCGGCTCCGCCAGGCCCTGGAGCGCACTGCGGCCGGCGACCCGGCCTCCGGGCCCCCGCTGCCCGTGCGGCACCGCCGCGACCAGGATCCTCGCCCGTTCCTGGCCCACGAGCCGACGGTTCAACCGGTGTCCTGAGCGCCATGCCTGCCCACCTGGACTCCTTCGGCATCGACCAGCTCCAGGAGCTGCTGCGCCAGTGGGGATATTTGGTCGTCTTCGCGGGGATGCTCCTCGAAAACGCCGGCCTGCCCCTGCCGGGGGAGACCCTCACCCTGCTGGGGGGCTACGCCGCCGGCAGCGGCGAGCTGCGGCTCCCCGGCGTGATCGGGGCGGCCGTGGCCGGTGCGGTGCTGGGGGACAACCTCGGCTATCTGCTCGGCCGTCGCCTCGGCTGGGACCTGGTGCTGCGGGTCGGGACCCTTCTGCGCCAGCCGGGCGAGTCGATGGAGCATCTGCGGGAGCGGTTCCTGCGCCATGGGGAACGGGTGGTGCTGCTGGGCCGCTTCGTGACGCTGCTGCGGGTGCTGGCCGGCCCGATCGCCGGTGCGGTGGGGATGCCCTATCGGCGGTTTCTCGTGGCCAATCTGCTCGGGGCCGTGCTCTGGGCCTCCGCCATGGTGAGCCTGGCCTGGCTGGGAGGGCGCTGGATCCCCCTGGAGCGGCTCCTCGACGGAGTGGCCGGCTTCGGCCTGGCTGCCCTGCTGCTGGCGATGGCCGTCGTGCTTGTGCCGTGGCTGCTCTCCCGCTGGGAGAGTCGACTGATCCACCAACCCCCATCGGAGTTGCCATGACAGGCCCTCGACACCGGCTGCTGAAGGCCGCTGCCCTGCTCGCTCTGGCCATGCCTGGCCTGATCCTGCCGGTCCAGGCCCCCGCCGGCGCCCTTGAACTGAGGGGACGCACCTACTTCGAGAAGGCGCCCTGGCGGATCACCTTCCGGAACTACTACTCCACGGTGTTCCAGAGCGGGGGGGAGTACTACTTCACCATCGAGATGCCTGAGAGCGCCGGCGCCGGACTGGGGGCCCTGGAGATCCGTCAGACCGCCGGGGTTGACTGGCAGTTCTCCTTCGATGTCTCCCGCACCCGGGCCTTTCTGGGCCAGCCCCGCCGGGAGGGCCCAGCCCTGCCCATCGAAGCGGATTTCGATGACGAGCGCCGTCAGTTCCGCATCCGTTTCTCCACCCCGCCCGGCCCCGGCCAGACGGTGACCGTGGCGCTGCGCCCCTACCGCAACCCGGCGGCAGCCGACCTTTACCAGTTCGCCGTGACGGCGGAGCCAGCCGGAGCCGACCCGGTGCCGCAGGCGGTCGGATTCGCCCGCATGCCGATCTACAACAGCCTCGACTACTGACGGGAGGGTGGAGCCGGGTCCCCCACGTGCGGCAGGTCGCCCAGGCCGGTGATCGCCTCCGGGTGGCGGTAGTGCTTGAACTCCAGCCAGTTGCCGGAAGGATCGATCAGGAACAGGCTGCGGTGCTCCAGCGCCGTTCCCTTGAAGCGGGTGCGGGGAGCCAGTCCGAAGCGCAGATCGCGCGCTCGGGCCCGCCGCTCCAGGCCCTCCAGTTCGCCTTCGGTGCTGAACACCAGGCCGAAGTGACGGGGATAGATGCCCGGCTGAGGCTTCGCGGCGCTTCTCTCCAGGTGGGCCACCAACTGGTGGCCGCCCAGCTCAAGCACGAGTGCTTCGGGGCTGCGGCGGCCGCGCCGGCAGCCCAGCCCGTCCACATACCAGCGCTCGGTGCTCTCCAGGTCGTGCACGGGGAAGGCGAGATGGAAGCGGGGCGGCGCAGGCGTCATCGCTCCGGCGGCGGTTCAGATCGTTGGATGGCCCCAGCTGGCTGCCGGCCGGGGCCGACGGTGACCCACAGAAAAGCCCCCGTCGGACGCACGGGGGCTTTTCCGGAGCGAAACCACACCCATGGTGGGGGCGGGCACGCTCTGGGGCCGACGGGGTGGAGGGTGCGTCGGTCCTTCATAACTAGCTGTGCCGGGCGGCCGACGCCGCCGGCAGGTGACCAAACGCAACACGGCAGGCTCAGAGCCGGCGCCGGAACCCCTCGTTGTAACCGGCGGCGGTTCGCTCGGTCTCGGAGGACCGGCTCAGTTGCCAGACGTTGCGGCTCAGCCGCCGGGCCGTGACGCCGGCCCGGCGTACCACCGCCGTGCCGGGCCGGGCTCCCAGCAGCTGGGTGACCTCCTGGGTGGAGAGCGGCGCTCCGGTGTCGATGGCCAGGGAGATCGTCTCCAGCCGGTTCTTGAGCACCTGAACGTTCGCCTCCCCCTCCATCTCGCCTTCGAACAGGGGCAGGTCCACGGCGCCACTCCCCATGCCCCGCATCAATCCGAGCCCCACGACGGCCAGCGCCTGTTCCGGCTTGACCCCCTGCTCGATCGCTCCACTGATCCACTCGGAGAAGGAGGTGCCGTCGGACGGCTGGGCCACCGCGGCGGCCGATCTGGTGGGTGTGCTCGCCACGGCCGCTGCCTCAGAAGGGTCTGGAGCCGAAGGTACCGGCTCCTGAGCGGCCCGCAAGGGAGCTCAGCTGCGCTTGAGCCAGTGGGGCGCCCCGCCGAACCAGTCGCCCAGATCATCACTCTCCGGACGAAAGGTCTGGCTCGGATCGGTCTCCCCGAGGTCCAGTTCCGCCAGGAAGCGATCCAGCCCGTCGGCTCCCACCCCGAGGCTGGCGCTGCGCTGGGCACGCCGCAGCCAGCTGGCCACGCCGGGATCCCGATCGGCGAACTTCTGCACGTAGATCCTCTCCTGCAACGAGACGCTTCGCTGCAGGCGGATCCTCTTGATGATGTCCTGCAGACGGAGGCGGGTGGAGGGTGTGAGCATCGGAACGCCCTCGATGGTCACCCCGTGATAGCGGCTGCACCCATCCCAGGTGTATCTCATCCCACCGAGTGGGGATCGCGCCGGTCCCGGCGGTGCTCCGAGGAGGGAGAAGACCGAACGGTAGGATCCCCCTGCTTCCTTGAGAACCCAGTCTCCTGGGGAATGGACCTGCCCCGGCAGTCCGTTGCACGTTCGGTCCCCCCTGGTCAGCTTGATGCCCCGTTCGTCACGGATTGAACCCCGATCCCCGAACGATCCCGACCGCTCCAGCCGCTTCCCCCTCACTGGCAGCCACGCTCCTCCGCTGCAGCAGCGCCAGACCATCGAGCTGCGCGCCTACGTGTTTCTCGATTCGCTGCAGCCCCAGCTGGCGGCCTACATGGGCACCGTGTCCCAGGGGTTTCTGCCGATCCCCGGCGACGCCTGCCTCTGGCTGGAGGTCTCCCCGGGCATGGCGGTGCACCGCCTCACCGACATCGCCCTCAAGGCCAGCACCGTGCGGCTGGGCCAGAAGGTGGTGGAGCGGGCCTTCGGCTCCCTGGCGCTCTATCACCGCGATCAGAGCAGCGTGCTGCTCTCCGGTGAGGCGGTGGTGGAGGCGATGGGAACGAGCGTGGAGCGGCGGGGTCGCTGCGAGGTCACCTGGGATGAGATCATCCGGGCCATCACCCCCGACCATGCGGTGCTGATCAACCGGCAGAACCGCCGCGGCTCGATGATCCAGGCCGGCATGAGCATGTTCATCCTCGAGACCGAGCCGGCCGGCTACGTGCTGATCGCCGCCAACGAGGCCGAGAAGGCCTCCAACATCACCGTGGTCGACGTCAAGGCGGTGGGTGCCTACGGGCGCCTCACCCTCGCCGGTCGCGAGGGGGACATCGATGAGGCGGCCGCCGCCGCGATGCGCGCCGTCGAGCTGGTCAACCGCTGATCCCCAGCCGTCGCCGCAGCTCCGGGGCCAGCAGCCGGGCCGCCTTGGCCCGGCTGCTCAGCCGGTGGAGCTGGTGGGGTGTCATCTCGGCGAGGCTGCAGCCGGCCTCCCGCACATAGAGGAGGCGGTTGTAGCCGTAGCCGGCCGCGGCCACGGGCTGGTGGAGGATCTCTCCCCGGCAGATGCCCTCGGCCACGGCGACGATCCGGCCGGCGGGGTCCGCCAGGGCCAGCACGCTGATCAGGGCGGCGCTGCGGTACACCACCCCCTCCAGCTCCCGCAGCAGCCGGGCGATCCGCTCGGCGTCGGTGGGGGCGTAGCGGGCCGAGTAGATCCCCGGGGCGCCACCCAGGGCGTCGACGTCAAGGCCCGAATCGTCGGCGAGGGTCCAGCGGCCGGTCAGGCGGGCCACGGTCTCCGCCTTCAGCCGCGCGTTCTCGGCATAGGTCTGGCCGGTCTCCTCCACTTCCAGGCCCTCGGGCTGGGCCATCACCTGGAGATCCACCGCGTCGAGCATCGCGACGATCTCGCGGATCTTGTTG
Source organism: uncultured bacterium (assembly GCA_964352195.1). GTDB lineage: Bacteria > Cyanobacteriota > Cyanobacteriia > PCC-6307 > Cyanobiaceae > CAYGQY01. The sequence goes on along the minus strand of CAYGQY010000137.1, from coordinate 92 downwards.
ACGTTGCCGCTGGCGATCACCAGCACCGGGGCGCCCATCAGCCCTCAGCGGCCCCTGGACGGGGCGGGAGGGACCTGGCGGGGCAGGGGACC
>CAYGQY010000136.1:0-5344 GCA_964352195.1 uncultured bacterium | reverse complement strand
GGGCCGGGGTGGGTGCGTCGGAGGTGTCCATGGCTGGCGGGAGGGCTCAGGGCGGCGAAGGCCGCCGGTCGGGCCGGGGTCATTCGGTCTAATCGGCTGGCGGTCGGGTGTCGCGGCCGGGGGGAGAGTCCTGCCCAGGCCGACGGGGCGGTTGATGTCATCGTCTGCGCACGGCGTAACAGCGGTTACGGAAGCCATGCTGGCGCTGTGGATTAATGAAGCAATGCATGCGTGCTGTTGTTCTGAAGCGCTGCAAAATTATTGCGATCCGATGGGTTCACTCCGTGATGCCCATTCTGTGAACAGCCCCATGGCTTGATTCGCCTCAAGCCAAGATTGCTTCCTTGTGCAATCTCTTCCCTCCAGGGAAGGGCTGTCTGCCGACTGGCTGCGTCAGTGTCGCCGGTTTTCACTCCGTCCTACGACGGGGGCAAGGAATCCTTTTATCTGTCAGCGATCCAGTGTCCTGGACAAGACTCCACCTGAGCCATTGCGGCAATCCTCACATCTGCCGATCTCAAGCCCATCCACCCACACCCACCTACCAATCATCCATGGATTACGTCTTACCGAACGAACTCGTCGATGGCATGATTGCGGCGGGCGGGAAGAAATCCGGCGTCAGCATCAAGAATCTGCTGCTGCGTGGCTTCTACTCCGGCTCCGCCCTGGGCCTGGCCCTGTGCCTCGCCCTCACCATCATGGTTCAGTCCGGGATTCCCTGGATCGGTTCCCTCATCTTTCCATTTGGATTCGCAAGCATCGTGCTGTTTGGCATGGAGCTGGTCACCGGCAACTTTGCCCTTCTTCCTATGGCGGTCTGGGCCGGGAAGACGACATGGAGCAAAACCTTCCGCAACTGGATCTGGGTCTGGATCGGTAACTTCCTCGGGACGGGCCTGGTCGGCATTCTGTTTGCCATCAGCCTGACCAGCGGTGGCACAGCAGACCTGGCCACCGGTTCAGGCGATTGGGTCGCCGTTGCCAACAAGATCATTGGCCTGAACAAAGCCAATGTGATCGTGAAGTATCAGTCGCTTGGAGCCATGGGCTTCTTTCTGGCGTTTATTCGCGGCCTCATCGCCAATTGGCTGGTCTGTCTAGGTGTCACTCTGGCCCTGGTCAGCAAGAGTGTTCCCGGAAAGATTCTTGCCTGCTGGCTGCCCATCACCGCTTTCCAGGCCCTCGGCATGGAGCACATCGTAGTCAATATGTTTTTGCACACCACCGGCCCCCTGCTCGGCTCCGGCGTGAGCCTGGGACAGATCGCCTTCTGGAATTACCTTCCCGTGACGCTCGGCAACATTGTCGGCGGAATGGTGTTCATCGGCATGCTCTTCTACAGCACCCACCGTTCACCGATCAGCAATGTGCTACCTCCCCAGCATGACAACAAACTGGAGAGGGAGCTGGCCGCCGAACTTGGGGCCCGCTGAACGGGCTTCCCTCCTCCGGCAGTCCGTTCCCCATTCGGGACATGCCTGCGCCTACCCCCGGAGCAGGCATCACTCCACGCAGGAACGCCGGGCAGCCGCGCTGCCGCCCGGCCCCAAGTGGGCCAGGCGGTGATCAACCCCCTACCACTTCCTGTAGGGCAACAATTTTCCTGACATGGTGATCCGCACCCGATCCCCGGCAGGATTCTCCTCTTGATCCACTTCAAGCGTGAAGTCGATGGCGCTCATAATGCCATCTCCAAATTTCTCCTGGATCACATCTTTGAGAGGCATCCCATACACCTGCATAATTTCATAAAAGCGATAGATCAGCGGGTCGGTAGGGATCACTGGATCGAGTGATCCCTTGGTGGGATACTCCTGGATGGCCGCTGATGTGGCCGCATCCAGCTCAAGAATCTCGGCCAGTTGAGCTGCTTCCTCAGGCGAAGCTGATGCCTGCCCATGGAAGAGAGACGCAATCCAGACTTCATCACGTCCGATGGCCTGCTTGAGCTGGGCAAAACTCAAACCCTTGGCCTTTTTTGCTGCCATCAGCAGGGCAGATGATCGGGAAGCTGACATCTGGAACACAGGCGTAAAGATGACGCTTCAGTGTTGATGATCGAGGTCCAGCCGTGTGGAGCAACAGCTACGGAGTCACCGCTGCGTCTGCATCGAACCTCCCGGCTCGGACGGGGCTGGCAGGGAGCCCTCAGATCGGCCTCGAGCTACCGTTCAGGCTGGGGTAGTCGGTGTAGCCGGCCGGTCCAGGCGTGTAGAACGTGGCGGGATCAGGGCTGTTGAGCGGAGCCCCCAGTTTCAGGCGCTCGGGCAGATCGGGGTTGGCCAGGAAGGCGGTGCCGAAGGCCACCGCGTCGAGGCCACCGGAGGCGATGGCCGCCTGGGCTTCGCGGCCGTCATATCCCATGTTGGCGATCAGGATCCCACCGAACCGCTGCCGGATCGGGGTGAGCAGATCGCCCTGCTGGTGGCCGAGTAGGTCGCCGCGCATCACATGGAGATAGGCGAGACCGGCGCCATCAAGCCGTTCCGCCAGCCAGCCGCTCAGACCCACGGGGTCGCTGTCGACCATGGCGTTGTAGCCGTTCAAGGGCGAGAGGCGCAGCCCCACGAGCTCCGCTTCCGCTCGTGCCGCCGCGATCACCTCCAGCAGCAGGCGGGCCCGGTTCTCGCGGGGGCCTCCATAGGGGCCCGCCCGGCGGTTGCTGCCATCGCGAAGAAACGAATCGAGCAGATAGCCGTTGGCGCCGTGCACCTCGACGCCATCGAAACCGGCGGCCATGGCGTGACGGGTGGCCTGCCGGAACCCCTCCACGATGGCGGGCAGTTCGTCGTCGGCCAGTTCCCGCGGCACCACGTAGGGCTTCTTGCCCTCGGGGGTGTGGATCTCATCGCCGCTGATGGCGATCGGGCTGGGGGCCACCGGCTGGAGCCCCCCGTTCAGCAGCGGGTGGCAGGCCCGGCCGCCATGCCAGATCTGCAGCACGATGCGGCCGCCGGCCGCATGCACCGCCTCGGTGGTGAGCCTCCAGCCCGCCACCTGGGCCTCCGAGTAAATGCCGGGCTCCCGGATGAAGGAGGAGTGGCCCTCCATCGCCATGGTGGCCTCGGCGATGATCAGCCCCGCGCTGGCGCGCTGGGCGTAGTACTCCGCCATCAGCGGACCGGGCACGTGGCCCTGCTCAGCCCGCGAGCGGGTGAGCGGGGCCATCAGCACCCGGTTGGGCAGCTCCAGGGAGCCCAGATGGAGCGGTGTGAACAGGTCGGCGGGCATGGCGGATCAGGCGGCGAGCAGCTCGGGTTCGCGGTAGGGCTCGAAGCTGGCCTTGCGGGCGCCGCAGATCGGGCATTCCCAGTCGTCGGGAATGGCTTCGAACGGGGTGCCGGCCACGATGCCCGAATCGGGATCCCCCACGGCGGGGTCGTAGATCATCGAGCACACCTTGCAGATCCACAGGCCGGCCACGGGCGTGGCGGCCTGGCCGGCCGTTCCCTGCCCTTCCAGGGCCCGCAGGGCGACGCCGTAACGGTCGGCATGGTGGTGCTCGATCGGGGTGAGGTGGCCGAAGGTGCTGGCGGCCTTGCGGAAGATGCCGGCATGCTCCCTGGATTCATCGATCTGCCCATGGAACTCGGCAACCGCCCCGTCGTCCCGGTCGGCGGCGGCGGCGGCGGCGAATTCCGGATACATGGTGGTGTACTCGTAGGTTTCGCCCTCGATCGCAAGTTCGAGGCAGCGGCCCAGCACGGCCTGGGTCTGGTCGGGGGTGAGCGCGGCGGGATCCTCCACCACCAGTTCGGGGTGGAGCAGGCGGAAGTGGGCGAAGGCGTGCTCGGTTTCCTGGGCGGCGGTGTCGCGGAAGAGGCGGGCCAGCTCGGGATGGCCGAGCTGCTTAGCCACGTCGGCGAAGAAGAGGTACTTGCGGTTGGCCATGCTCTCGCCGCCGAAGGCGGCTTCGAGGTTGGCGAGGGTGGCTGGCTTGGAGAGATCCATCTCGGTGGGAAAGCGGTGCGGACTCAGGGACGCCCGGGGGCATCGGCTGAGCCGGAGCCTAACACTAAAGCGGAGTGAGTATGAGTTAGCCCTTCAGTAGCGGGCGCCGCTGCGGCGCTTGTGCACCGCCGTCGTGCCGGCCGCGTCCAGCACGGCGCCATGGGTGACCTCCGCGTAGAGCAGCCAGTGGTCGCCGCACTCCATCCGCTGGCTGACACGGGCCTCCAGCCAGGCCAGGGCTTCCGGCAGCACGGGCTGCCCCCCCGGGCTGCACTCCAGCTCCAGCCCTGCGAAGCGGTCGGCACCGGGCGGGAACGGCTGCAGGAACTGCTTCATCGGTCCGGCCTCCCGCCCCGCGGCCAGCACGTTGAGGGCGAAGTGGTCGCCCACATGCAGCAGGGCTTCCACGGCCCGGTCCTTGGCCACCGCCACAGTGAGACCGGGCGGCGAGAAACTGGCCTGGCTCACCCAGCTCGCCACCATGGCGCCATCGAGGGTCTCGGGACCCTCACCCTTGCGCGTCGTGAGCACACAGAGGGAGCCCACAACCCGGCCCAGGGCCAGCACGGCGGGGTTGCTGCGGCTCTCGCTGAGGCCGCCCCCGGTCACCCGCTGCTGGCGGTTCCGCCGCCGCAGCAGCTCCCGCCCCAGGGCGGTGCCGGTTTCCTCCAGCCGCTTGAGGGTGGGGGCATCCGGAGTGAACTTGACCCGGATCGGATCGAAGGCGAACTGGAAGCCGCCGTCCCGCAGCTTGCTCTCGAGCAGATCGATCGCCTCGCCGCTCCAGCCGTAGCTGCCGAACACGCCCACCGGCTTGTCCCGGTCGCCTTCGGCCAGCAGCGTGCCCAGGGCCGAGACGATCGGAGTGGGGGCGTGGCCCCCCAGGGTGGGGGAGCCGATCATCATCGCGTCGCAGCTCCGGATCGTCTGCAGCAGCTGCTCGGGCGGGGCGAACTCGCAGTTGAGGCTCTCCACCCGCACCCCCGTGCGGGCCACCCCCTGGGCGAGGGCGTCGGCGATGGTGGCGGTGTTGCCGTAGGCGCTGGCGTAGAGCAGCGCCACGGCCAGCTGGGCCTTCTCCTGGCTCTCGCCCCAGCGGCGGTAATCGGCCAGCAGGCTGCGCCAGCTCTCGCTGATGGCCGGGCCATGGCCGGGCGCGATCGTGCGGATCGAGAGTTCATCGAGGCGATCCACCACCGTCTCCACCTGGCGGGCCATCGGCGCCATCAGACAGTCGTAGAAGTAGCGCCGGTCTTCCTCGGTGCTGTCGCGGTTGGCCTCGGCCCACTCCTCGCTGCAGCGATGGGCGGCGAAGAACTTGCCGCTCATCAGCAGCCCGCTGGCCCAGCGCCCTGGTGGCCTTCGAGGAGAGCAGCGGGCTGCTGATGAG
>CAYGQY010000135.1:0-5384 GCA_964352195.1 uncultured bacterium | reverse complement strand
CTGTTCGGGTGGCGCCCCTGGGGCGCAAACGCCCGTCTGCTCCAGCTCCGATGCCCCGTCCCTCCCCCTCCGCCCGCCGCATCGTCCGCCTGGCCCTGGGGCTGGCCGGGCTGGGCGCGGCCTGGTGGGGGTTTTCCGTCGCCGCCCAGGCGCGGACGCTGCGGGTGGGCGTCGCCGGCTCCGCCCCCTTCGTGATCCGGCAGGGGGCCTCCACCGAGGGGATCAGTGTGGATGTCTGGCGGGACTTCGCCTCCGCTGAGGGAGTGCCCTACGAACTGGTGCCCCAACCGTCCACGGGGGCCAGCCTCGAGAGCGTGGCCAGGGGGACGCTGGATGTGGCCATCGGTCCGATCAGCATCACTCCGGATCGGCTGATGATCGATGGAATCGAATTCACCCAGCCGTACTTCATCAGCCACGTGGGGTTGCTGGTGTCCGAATCAACCCCGGGCCTCTGGAGGCGGCTCCGCCCGTTCTTCGGCTGGGCGGCCCTCTCCTCGGCCGGTGTGCTGCTGATCTGCCTGTTCACGGTGGGAAATCTGATCTGGCTGGCGGAGCATCGGGATAATCCCGATCATTTTCCGCGTCATTACATCCGTGGCGTGGGCAATGGCATGTGGTTCGCCCTCGTCACCCTGACCACCGTGGGCTATGGCGACCGGGCCCCTGTGACGGGGGTCGGCCGCTGGATCACAGGCCTGTGGATGGTCGTGTCCCTGATCGCCGTCTCGTCGATCACGGCCGGTCTGGCTTCGGCCTTCACGATCTCCCTGGCCCGGCTGGGCGGCACGCGTCTGACCGAGCCGGCCGACCTGCGTGGGGCTTCGATCGCGGTGGTGCGGGGCACCACGAGCGTGAAATGGGGCACCCACTACGGTGCTCGGCTGACCAGGGCGGGCTCCCTGGCGGAGGCCATTGACCTGCTGGAGTCCGCCCAGGTGCAGGGGGTGATCTTCGATCGGCCCGCCCTCAAGTATCACCAGCTCCAGCACCCCGATACCCGGCTGAAGCTGGCCCCCTTCACCCTGGCGACGGAACCCTATGGGATCGCGATTCCCAGCGGCAGTGCGCTTGAGCGTCCGCTCGACATCGCCCTGGTGCGCATGCAGAGCCAGGGCCGCACCAGCGACATCGCCGATCGCTGGATCGAAGCGTTGCCTGGCCAGGGAACGCCCGAGCAGGAGTCCTGATCCAGCCCCGGCTCGGATCCGACGGATCCTGAGGCGCCAGGGCGTGCTGTGGCTGGCGGAAGGCGCGGGAGATCTTGATACGCTTTCGGAGCGGACACCACCCCCCACCGGGCCCATGGGCGTCACCAGAATCAATCACCGTTTCGCCGGCTGGCTGGCCGCCTTCGGCGCGGCCTGCCTTGGCCTGGGAGGCTGTGATCCAGGGAAGCCGCTGGCATCCCCAGCACCGGGCGGGGACCTGCAGCCGCCGGCTCCGGCCAACGCCCCAGCCCCGCTGCAGGATTCCATCCTGCGTTCGGGCCGGTTTGTGGATGGTGAGCATCCCACCCAGGGGGAGGCACGAGTTGTCAAGCGCAATCAGCAGCGAATTCTCGAGTTGGATTCAACCTTCTCAACCTCCACATCCGGCCCTGATCTGGTTGTGATTGTTCATCGATCAAACGATGTGATCGGCTCAAGCCGGCCCCCCGCTTTTCCGATCGACGAGGATGACTATGTGATTCTGGCCCCCCTGAAGGATTACCGTGGAGCCCAGAGTTATCGGATTCCAGATCAGATTGATCTCGACGACTATCCATCCGTTGCGATCTGGTGTCGTCGCTTCAATGCCACCTTTGGAGCGGCTGCGCTGAAGCCCTGATCCTGAGCGGTGGCGGCGTCCGGCCTTGGCCCCCGATCTCGAGAGCGAGTTCATCCGTGTCAGGGTTGGCCGGAGGCAGTCCCATCGATCCGGTGGCCTCTGCGCCCGGTCCAGCTGTTGCTCCCGCCCATGAACCTGTCTGCTCCCCTTCCCCGCTCGCTGGTGCTGGGCCTCGCCTTTCCGGTGGTGGTCCTGAATCTCTGGGTGTTCAGCTCGCTCTATCGCGCCTTTGAAGGCGTGTTCTCCACCTTCATCCTGGCGGGGGTGATCGCCCTGATTCTCAACCTGCCAGTGCGCCAGTTGCAACAACGGCTGGGCTTCCAGAGGGCCTGGGCGATCGGAGCGGTGTTCCTGCTGTTCAGCGGCGGCGTGGTGCTCGCCAGCGCCACCGCCCTTCCCGTGCTGGCGATTCGCTTCATCGGGTTCGCCCAGGTGCTGCCGGAGTGGATTGATTCCAGCGTCAGCCGGTTGGTGCAGGTGAGCGGCAGGGCCAACGAGGCGGGCTTGCCCATTGATGCCGCCGCGATCATCGAGGCGGTGGCGGCCAATGTGAAGGAGCAGCTCGAGAGTGTGCTGCTCGGCATTCCGGGCTTCATCTCCGGGTCCCTGGGCAGTTTCTTCAGTATCTTCTTCCTGTTCGTGCTCACCGTGTTCTTCCTGATCTATGGCGGTGAGCTGGTCCGGAACTGTCTGGTTTCCTGGTTGCCGGGGGGCCGGGGCCCCGCAGTACTCAGCGTGCTCCGCCGCAATTTCAACAGCTACATCTTCAATCAGCTGGTGCTGGCGGTGGTGCTGATCTGTGCGCTGACGCCCACACTGCTACTGCTGCAGGCCCCGTTTCCAATCCTCTCGGGTGTGGCCATCGGCCTGATGGGATTCATTCCCTTCGGTGCGATCCTGGGCATACTGCTGATCAGTGCCCTGTTCCTGTTCAAGAGCTTCTGGCTGGGTCTGAGGGTGTTTGCCGTGCTGATCCTGGTGGATCAGGTGATTGAAAATATCCTGCCTCCCCGGCTGCTGGGCAAGCTCACCGGCCTCAATCCGATCGTCATTCTCTTTTCGGTGATGGTGGGCGCCACCCTGGCGGATTTCTACGGCCTGATCACGGCCGTCCCGATCGCGGCCACCATCAAGGCCCTGCTTCTGGTCCCCAGCCCAGCCGCTTCAGCCGTCGCCTTGAGCGGTGCCACCACCGGCTCCGAGGGCCCCTCCGCCTGAGGGGCTCCCCCGCCCGACGCCCCTAGGGTTGCGCTGCCCATCAATGCCCCGGGACTGGACTGTCATGGATGCCATCGAAGCCATCTACGCGCGCCGGGCGGTGAAGCATTTCGACCCCTCCCATCGCCTCACGACCGAGGAGGAACGCCTGCTGCTGGAAGCCACGATCCAGGCCCCCACCAGCTTCAACATTCAGCACTGGCGCTTCGTGATCCTGCGCGATCCCCAGCTGCGGTCGACCCTCCGCAGCCAGTACGGCAACGATCAGGCCCAGATCACCGACGCTTCGCTGCTGGTGCTGTTCACCGCTGATCTCAAGGCCTGGTGCAAAGAGCCCCAGCGCTACTGGGCCGAGGCCCCGAAGCCGGTGGCCGAGTTGCTGGTGGGCTGGATGGGCCCGTTCCACGAGGGCAGGGAGTGGTTGCAACGGGATGAAGCCCAGCGCTCGATCGGGCTGGCGATGCAGACCCTGATGCTGGCTGCCACCGATCTGGGCTATCAGAGCTGCCCGATGATCGGCTTCGAGATTGAGAAGGTGGCAGAGCTGATTCGTCTGCCGGAGGATCACGTGATGGGTCCGATGGTGGCCATCGGGAAAGGAACTCAGGATCCCTGGCCCAAACCGGGTCAGGTGCCGCTGGAGCAACTGGTGGTGGAGAACGGATTCTGAGTGGTTCTGGCGTTTGCCCCCTGGAGCGGGGAGCGGGGACGTCGGGCTGCATCGAACGCCCCGCTGATCCAGCTCGTTCCTCTTGTCGATGGGTGGCGGGCTGGCCGGGCAGCGGCTGGAGATGGGGGTCAGGTTCGGTGCCGGGATTCTGCTGCTGAGCGTGTTCCATCGCTCCTGCGCCATGGATTGATTGGCGGGGTCTGGCCTGCCCACGGCCGCACCGGCGGATGGGCTTGAGGCCCCTCTGGAGTTGAGAATGATGGCCGTGGTCACCAGCCTCCGAGCTGCTGCAGAGGTGGTCCAGGCCCGGATGGTGGATCCATCCGCGGCAGTCCCCCGGGCAGCCTTGAGCCCGCCCTGAATGTCGAAATCAGTACAGGACTGCCCTGGCCTGATAGAATCGAGGATCGACTGAAAATGCCTCCATCATGCGTCAGGCTCTTCGCAGGTCCGCTTTTGTTCTTTCAGGCGCAGGTTTTGTCATCGCCAGCCTGATGGTTCCCTTCTCCGAAAGCGCTCGTGCCGAAGTTCTGGTGCGCGCTCAGGGCCGCTGCAAGCTGATGAGCGGTGGCTACGAAGCTTTCAATGGATACTGCAGCTTCAAGCACAAACAGTCCGGCGGTGTGGATGCCTTTGTCGTCAAGCTGGATGACGGCACTGATTTCAATTTTACAGGGCCCAATCCCCAGGCTTTGCGTGTTCAGACCTACGCCGGAATCCGCAGTGTCCAGCACAGCGCGCAGCCGAACCATGATGTCTTCAGCTGGAACGATGGCGAACCCCGCAAGCTCTCGGTGCGGCTCGATCGTGTCGAGAATCCCGACGCCCGTTTCGATAGTACGGATCAGCAGGTTGATCCCGGTTCGCTCGTGGGGGCGGCCGTGGGCGCCCTGATCGGCAGCCTGATCAGCGGCAAGCCGGTCACCACCTTCGAGGCCACCACGGCTGGAGCCCCCGTTGCCGATCTCCAGTCGCTGGTGGGTGTGCGGGGACGCTCGGCCGAGGCCACGCTCACGTCCAAGGGTTACACCTATCGGGGCGGCACCAAGCTGGGTGACAGCTCCTTCACCTACTGGGAGCAGCCCCGCACCAACAACTGCGTAGCCGTTCGGACCACCGACGGGCGCTATCAGTCCGTCACCTACACCAAGACGAGCGACTGCAACTGAGCCATGGCGGCGGCGTGATCCCAGGATCGAACCGTGCACACCCTGCGCTTCGAGGCGTTGATCCAACCGCTGGGATCCTTCGGCAGAAACGGGGGATCGAGGAGGAGGTTGCCTGATCTGGTGCACCTGTTCGCCCCCAGCGGCCCTGCGGGGATGGATCGGGCGGAGCCGGCGGCTCGTCGGATCCGCAGAGGCTCGCCAGGGTGAACCGGCAGACGGGGCTGAAAGGTCCCACCAGGCCTTCTGGGAGCAGACTCTGGAGGCAGTGGAGGGGCTGGTCTGTCGTGGTGATCAGGGAGCTGCGGGTGCTGGGGACAGGCTCAACAACAGAATCTGGACCAGGCGGAAAGAACTCGGCTCTGGTGCGGCGCGTACCCATGGGTCGGGAGTTGGAGCCCTGATCCAAGGAGATGCTCCGCGGAGGCGGAGGTCGATGGGCCTGTCGAGAACAGCAGGCCACTGCACCCAACCTCCTGGGCAGCGGATGGCGCCATCCG
>CAYGQY010000134.1:0-5391 GCA_964352195.1 uncultured bacterium | reverse complement strand
CCGATGCACCTCTGGCTCGATGAGGCCATGGAGGGCCCCAACCCCGCCTCGATCCTGCGCAACTCGGTGGTGGTGACCTGCGGCGCGCTGGTGCTGCTGCGGCTGATGCCGATCCTGCAGCTCTCCCCCCTGAGCCTGGGGGTGCTGGTGGTGCTGGGCTCACTCACGGCGGTGGGGGGGTCCCTGGTGGCGATCGCCCAGGTGGACATCAAGCGGACCCTCTCTTACACCACCAGTGCCTACATGGGCCTGGTCTTCGTGGCCATCGCCCTGCAGCAGCCCGCGATCGCCCTGCTGCTGCTCTTCGCCCATGCCGTGGCCAAGGCCCTGCTGTTCATGAGCGTGGGAGGGGTGATCGCCACCACCAACTGCCAGGACATCACCGAGCTGGGGGGACTGGCCCAGCGGATGCCCGCCACCACCACGGCCTTCCTGGTGGGAGCCGCCGGCAGCACCGCCCTCGCCCCGCTGGGCTGCTTCTGGGCCTTCGGACTGGAGGTGGAGGCCCTGGCTCGCACCTCGCCGCTGCTGGCGGCGGTGGTGCTGCTCACCAACGGCCTCACCCTGGTGAATCTCACCCGGGTCTTCCGGCTGGTGTTCCTGGGCCCCCCCCAGGCCAAGACGCGCCGGGCGCCGGAGGTGAACTGGCCGATGGCCCTGCCGATGGTGAGCCTCACCGTGCTGGTGCTGCTCACGCCGCTGATCCTGGTGCGGATCGATCCGGTCCCCGGCCTGGCCTCCTTCTCCCTGCCGGTGCTGGTCACCCTGGTGGCCAGCGGCGCCGCCGGGCTGCTGATCGGTGCCCGGATCCCCCTGAACAAGGCCTCGTCGCGCTCCCTGCTGACGCCATTGCGCCGGCTCCAGGATCTGCTGGCCTTCGATTTCTACACCGATCGGATCTACCGGGTCACGGTGGTGGCCCTGGTGGCGGCCCTGGCGCGGCTGGCCGCCAGGTTCGACCGGAAGGTGGTCGACGGTGCCGTCAACCGGCTGGGCCGCCTGACCCTGGCCAGCGCCGATGGCCTGCGGCTGAGCGTCAGCGGCCAGATGCAGACCTATGTGCTCACGGGGATGGTGGCGATCGTGCTGCTCCTCAGCTCACTCTCCTGGATGGGGCGATGAGCCGCCCCTGCCCGTCGCCGTGGCCCCGATGCTGAGCGCCCTGCTGCTCATCCCGTTGCTGGGTGCCCTGGGGCTGCTGCTCTGGCCGGGGGATCCTGACGGGGGGCGGCTGCGCCGGGCCGCCCTGGCCCTGCTGACGCTGCAACTGCTCTGGTCCCTGGGGCTCCTGGTGGGCTTCGATCCCGCCGGTGCGGCACCGCAACTGCAGGAGTTCGCCCCCTGGGTGGGGAGCCTGGGTCTGGAGTACTGGCTGGGGCTTGATGGGCTCTCGCTGCCCCTGGTGCTGATCAACGCCGCGCTGACGCTGGTGGCGGCGATCGCCACGGCCGCCGGAGTGCACCGTCCCCGCCTCTATTACGCCCTGCTGCTGCTGATCACCGGGGCGGTGAACGGGGCCTTTCTGGCCCAGAACACCCTGCTGTTCGTGTTGTTCTATGAGCTTGAGCTGATCCCCCTCTGGTTGCTGATCGCGATCTGGGGGGGCAGCAACCGCGCCTACGCGGCCACCAAATTCCTGATCGTCACCGCCCTCTCCGGAGTGCTGATCCTGGTGGCGTTCTTCGGGCTGGCCCTGGCCGGCGGCGGCGTCGACTTCAGCTTCAACCCCCAGCTGGCCCAGGGGCTGGACCTGAAGCTGCAGCTGCTGCTGCTCGGAACCCTGCTGGTGGGCTTCGGAATCAAGATTCCCCTCGTTCCCTTCCACACCTGGCTGCCCGATGCCCACACCGAGGCCTCGACGCCGGTGTCCGTGCTGCTGGCCGGCGTGCTGCTCAAACTGGGCACCTACGGCCTGCTGCGCTTCGGCCTCGGCCTGTTTCCCCAGGCCTGGTCCCTGCTCGCCCCCGCACTGGCGGGCTGGGCGGCGGTGTCGGTGCTGTTCGGCTCCCTGGCCGCGATCCAGCAACAGGACATGAAACGGATGGTGGCTTACAGCTCCGTGGGCCACATGGGCTACGTGCTGCTGGCGGCGGCGGCGGCCACGCCGGTGAGCCTGCAGGGAGCCCTGTTCCAGATGATCAGCCACGGCCTCATCTCCGCCCTGCTCTTCCTGCTGGTGGGGGTGGTGTATGCCAGCACCGGCAGCCGTGACATGACGGTGCTGCAGGGGCTGCTCAACCCGCAACGGGGCCTGCCGCTGACCGGCTCCCTGATGGTGGTGGGCGTGATGGCCAGCGCCGGGATCCCCGGGATGGCGGGGTTCATCGCCGAGTTCCTGATCTTCCGCGGCAGCCTGGTGACCTTCCCGCTCCAGACCCTGCTCTGCATGGTGGGCTCGGGCCTGACGGCCGTCTACTTTCTGCTGCTGCTGAACCGGGTGTTCTTCGGGCGCCTGGCCGCTCCGGCGGCGGGGATCCTGCCGGTGGTTCCCCTGGGCCGGCAGGTTCCCGCCCTGCTGCTCACGGCGGCCATCCTGGCCATCGGGCTGCTGCCCCAGGGGCTGGGGCGGATCACGGCAACCAGCAGCGCCGTCCTCAGCCGCCCAGCCAGGCCCATGGTGGCCTCCCGCGGAGGTCCGGGATGATCGGCAACGGCCCGGAGGCCCCCACCCCCACCGATCTGCTGGAGCGGCTGCTGGGCGGCCGGACCCTGCTGGACGACTCGGCCACCCATCGGTTGGAGGTGGTGGCGGTGCTGGAGAGCTACGGCCGCGTGCTCGATGCCTACAGCACGAATCTGATCGACCAGGCCCAGCGCCAGTTTCTCAATCCCTTCCCGGTGCTGCGCTTCTTCAATGGCCAGCTGAGCGCCGGGCGGCTCTGGCGCCATCTGATCCACGACCGGCTCAACTACGAATACGCGGAGTATTGCCAGCGCACCATGCTCTGGCACGGCACCGGTGGCCTCGACGGCTACCTCGATGGCGCCCCCTTCACCGCCACCTGCCGGCAGGTGATCCGGAGCCGCTGTCGGCGGGACCCGCTGCTGCTGCTGCTCGATCGGGGCTTTCCCGCCTTTCTGCCCGAGCAGATCCGCTCCTCGGCCACCACCAGCGCCCTGGGGCAGTTCTGGCGGGTGATGAGTGACCTGTTCCTCGAGCTGGCCAGCCGCCATGCCGCCGGCCGGGTGGGTTCAATCGGGGCGGTGGTGGCGTTCATCCAGCGGGGGCTGGTGGCGGCGGCGGCCGAACCGATCACCTACCGGGTGGAGCTGGAGGGTGGGCCCATCTGGATCCTGCCGCCGGAGGCCGGCCTGAGCTTCCTGGCCGATGTGGCCGTGCCCTACGTGGAGGCGGTGTTCCTGCGGGGTACCCCGTTCCTGGGCACGGTCTCGTTCAATGCCCAGGCCCACCAGATCCCCCACGACCTGAGCCGGTTCACCTACGGGGCGCTCTACGCCGATCCTCTCCCCACCATGGGGGCAGGCATCCCTCCCAGCCTGCTGATGCAGGACATGCGCCGCCATCTGCCCCAGGCGCTGGAGCGTCACTATGCGGCCAGCGGCCGCGGGCTGGGGGATCTGTACGTCAAGATCTGCACCAGCTTCCAGAAAGCGATGTTCTGCGTCACCAACGCCGCCATCGCCGGGACCTTTCCCCACCCGCTCACGAGTGACCAGCCCCAGGAGCGCGAGGCCAACCGCCGCTATGCCCAGGCCTGGGTCGATCGGCTCAGCCTCGCCAGGATCGATTGTCTGCCGGGCTAGGTTTTCGACCATGGAGCAGCCCTGGACCCACCGACAGCGGCCCGAGCGGCTGGAGCGCCGGATCGAATTCGACGACTACGACACCACCCGCCTGTTTCTCGAGCGCCTCGGTGAACTCTCGGAACGGGAACGGCGTTATCCGGACATCAGTTTCGGCCGCACCTACGTGAATCTCACCCTGCGGGCCGAAGCGGAAGACGACCCGATCGGGGAGCCGGACCACGGCTTCGCCGCCTGCATCGACGCCCTGCTGCCGTGACCGAGCCGAACGGCCCTTCCGCGCCGGAGTCGATCGGCGACGACACTCCGGTGGATCTGCGGGCCGCCTACGACGGCACCGGTGTGAGCGAGGTGCTCGAGCAACTCGACCGGGAACTGGTCGGCCTGCGGCCGGTGAAAACCCGCATCCGGGAGATCGCTGCCCTGCTGGTGGTGGAGCGGGCGCGCAAGCAGGTGGGGCTGGCCACCGCGGCCCCGAGTCTGCATATGTCATTCACCGGCCACCCGGGCACCGGCAAGACCACCGTGGCCGAACGCATCTCGGACATCCTGCACCGGCTGGGCTACGTGCGCAAAGGTCACCTGGTCACCGCAAACCGGGACGATCTGGTCGGTCAGTACATCGGCCACACGGCTCCCAAGACCCGGGAGATCCTCAAGAAGGCGATGGGGGGCGTGCTGTTCATCGATGAGGCCTACTACCTCTATAAACCGGAGAACGAGCGGGATTACGGAGCCGAAGCGATCGAGATCCTGCTTCAGGTCATGGAGAACAACCGGGACGATCTGGTGGTGATCTTTGCCGGCTACAAGGACAAGATGGACGTGTTCTACCAGTCCAACCCTGGCCTCTCCTCCCGGGTGGCCAACCACATCGACTTTCCCGATTACACCGCCACGGAACTGCTGGCCATCGCCAAGCTGATCCTGGCGGCCGAGAGCTACCGCTTCAGCGAAGAGGCCACCATCGCCTTCTTCGAGTACATCCAGCGGCGCATGCAGTTGCCCTTCTTCGCCAACGCCCGCTCGATCCGCAACGCGATCGACCGGGCCCGCATGCGTCAGGCCAACCGGCTGTTCAACCACCACGGACGTGGGCTCACCAAGGGGGATCTGATCACGATCCAGGCCGAGGACATCACCGCCAGCCGGGTGTTCCAGGGGGAGGTGGAAGGGCTCGACCCCAGCCTCCCCCTGACCTGAGCGGGCCCGATCCGCTCAACGGCGACGGCGGCTGTCGATCTGAAGCAGGTCCCGCACCTGCTGGATCTGGCGGGCCAGGGAGGGATCCACCGCCAGTTTCTTCTCCACCTGCTCGACCGCATACATCACCGTGCTGTGGTCCTTGCCCCCGAACACATCGCCGATGCGGGGCAGGCTCAGATCCGTGCTCTGGCGAATCAGATACATGCCCACCTGCCGCGCCTGGCTCACGGCCCGTTTGCGGCTGCTGCTGCGCATGTCCTCGATCCCGACGCCGAACACCTCGGACACCTTCTCGACCACCTGCTGAGGGGTGACCTCCACCTCATTGCCGACCGGATCGAGCATCGGCGCCACCGATTCCACCGTCATCGGCAGGCCGGTGATCGAGGCGAAGGCCACGGCCCGGGTGAGGGCCCCCTC
>CAYGQY010000133.1:0-5421 GCA_964352195.1 uncultured bacterium | reverse complement strand
GTGCTTTTCCATGTACTCGCTCATGTCGATGCGCACCATGGCGTCATCGGCATCAAAGAGCTGGGAGGCCAGGGCCTTGGAGAGCTCCGTTTTGCCCACGCCGGTGGGGCCGAGGAAGAGGAAGGAGGCAATCGGCCGGTTCGGGTCGCTGAGCCCGGCGCGGGAGCGCTGGATGGCATCGGCCACGGCGGTCACGGCCTGGGCCTGGCCGATCACCCGGGTGTGGAGTTCGTCCTCCAGGTGCAGCAGCTTTTCCATCTCGCTCTGGACGAGCTTGCTCACCGGGATCCCTGTCCACTTGGCGATCACCTCGGCGATGTCCTCTTCGGTGACCTCCTCGCGCAGCAGGGTTTTTTCGGTGCTGCCCTCAGCACCATCCGGGCCGCTGCCGCCGCTGAGCTCGGCCTCCTTGCTGGCCAGCTTGCGGTGCAGGTCGGCCAGGGTGCCGTACTCGAGTTCAGCTGCTTTGTTGAGGTCGTACTGGCGCTTGGCCTGCTCCACCTGCAGCTGCACCTGTTCGATCTCCTCCTTGAGGGCGCTGAGCTCATCGATGGCGCCCTTCTCCTGCTGCCACTGGGCGTTGAGCCCACTCTGCTGCTCGCTCAGATCGGCCAGCTCCTTCTCCAGGCGCTCCAGCCGCTCCTTGCTGGCGGCGTCGGATTCGCGGCCGAGGGAGAGCTTTTCCATCTCCAGCTGCAGGATGCGGCGATCGAGTTCGTCAATCTCCTCCGGCTTGGAGGTGATCTCCATCTTGAGGCGGGCGGCCGATTCGTCCATCAGGTCGATGGCCTTGTCGGGCAGGAAGCGGTCGGCGATGTAGCGGCTGCTCAGCACGGCGGCGGCCACCAGGGCGTTGTCGGCGATGCGCACGCCGTGGTGCACCTCGTAGCGCTCCTTGAGGCCCCGCAGGATCGAAATGGTGTCTTCCACCGTGGGCTGGTCCACGAACACCTGCTGGAAGCGGCGCTCCAGGGCCGGATCCTTCTCGATGTGCTGGCGGTGCTCATCGAGGGTGGTGGCGCCGATGCAGCGCAGCTCGCCGCGGGCCAGCATCGGCTTGAGCAGGTTGCTGGCATCCATCGAGCCGCCGGTGGCGCCGGCCCCCACCACGGTGTGGATCTCATCGATGAACAGCACGATCTGGCCGTCGGAGGAGGTGACCTCCTTGAGCACGGCCTTGAGCCGCTCCTCGAACTCGCCGCGGTACTTGGCGCCGGCGATCAGGGCGCCCATATCGAGGGACACCAGCTGGCGGTTCTGCAGGGCCTGGGGCACATCGCCGTTGACGATGCGCTGGGCCAGCCCCTCCACGATCGCGGTTTTGCCCACGCCGGGTTCGCCGATCAGCACCGGGTTGTTCTTGGTGCGGCGGCTGAGGATCTGGATCGTGCGGCGGATCTCCTCGTCGCGGCCGATCACTGGATCGAGCTTGCCTTCGCGGGCGGCGGCGGTGAGGTCGCGGCCGTATTTCTCCAGGGATTCGTAGGTGCCCTCGGGGTTCTGGTCGGTCACGTTCTGGCTGCCCCGCACGGCGTCGATCGCCTGCTTCAGCTTGGCGCCATCGAGGCCGGCCTGGGAGAGCAACTGGCGCCCGCAGCGGGGATCCGCGGCGAGGGCCAGCAGCAGGTGCTCGATCGAGACGAAGCTGTCGGAGAACTCCTGGCGGATCCCATCGGCCCGCTCCAGCGTCTCGTTGAGCGCCTTGCCCAGATAGAGGCTCTCGGCCACCGCGGCCAGGCTGGGCTGGGCGGCGATGTGGGCCTCCACGTTCTGGCTCAGCACGGCCGGATCCACCCCCGCCTTCTCCACGATCCGGCTCGCCAGCCCCTGCTGCTCCAGCAGGGCCGCCAGAAGATGTTCCGTTTCCAACTGGGGCTGGCGCCGCTGCTGGGCCAGCTGCTGGGCGGCCACCACGGCGGCCCAGGCCTTTTCGGTGAACTGTTCGGCGGTGGGATGCATCGGCTTCTCCGTTCTGGGGCGCTGGAGACAACGCTATGCAGCGCGGGTCTCCCCCCACAGGATGGGCAGGCCGAAACATTTGGCGAATCAACCGAACGACCTGTTGAGCCTGTCCTTAACTTCTGGAGATCCTTTGCCGGCCCTCTCCCGTTTTGATGCCTTCCTTCCGACGCTCCTGGTCTTGCTCCCGCCGGGCTGCCCTCGCCCCCGCCGGCCTGCTGCTCACCGGAGCGCTGCTGGCGTTGGCGGCCCCGCCGGCCGCCCGGGCGGCCCGGTGCACCTATCTGCCCGCCGTGGGTGGGGGTACCAGCGTCAGCAAGACGATTCAGCTCGATGGTCCCCTGGTGTTCCCGTTCGGGCGCACCAACTTCAACACCGACTTCACCGTCAACGAGCCCTTCTCCAGCTACAAGGTGAATTTCAAATCCACCTCCACGAAGGCTGGCCCCTATCCGATTCAGGCCTTCCTCAAGTTCAGCGATGGCAGCAACCTGCAGGTGGTCAACGAGACCGTTGACGCCGCCCCCGGGCAGTTCAAGCCCTTCGGCCCGTTCACGCCACCGGCCGGAAAGCTCGTGAGCCAGGTGAATGTGAAGGTGGGGTCGGGCTACAACGCCAACGCCACCGGATTCAGCTACACGATCTCGGTGTTCGGCTGCCGTTGAGCGGTGCGCTGCCGCTGGGCGGCCCGGGCCTCAGAGCTCCAGGCCCGGTGCGTTCGCCGGGCACAGCCGCAGGGGACAACCATCGGGACGGTAGATGGCATCGGAGCCGGACAGGCAGCCCGCGGCGTTCTTGCGCGGCACCTGCTCAGGCTCGATCCGCACCGGCTGAAACAGGGACTGCTGGCGGGGCACCACCAGTGGGCAGCTGGCCGCGCCGCCGGCCGTCGGCGCCAGCGCCAGCAGCAGAATCAGCGAAGCGAGGGTGCCTGGGAGACAGGAATGGCTTGCCATGATGGGAGCCTGTGACGGCCTGGCTTCCAGGGTAAAGATGGCACCTGATGATGGCTTGAACCGGGAGACCCTGGTGAAGCGGCTGGCCGAGGAATCCCGTGCCTTTGAAACGTCGTCCCGGGATCCGGAACGGAACTGCTGGATGGTGGTGCACCGCCATGCCCATGGGGTGCTTCCCAGCGAGTACGACATCCGGGAGGTTCCCGAGGATCTCTACCTTGAGGTGCTGGCCAGGCGGCGCCAACTGAGCTGAGCCTGGCGGCCGGGCACGGCCCCCATCAGATCCGCCACGGGTTCAATGCGAGCACGCTCGAGAAAACGGCTGGCGGCCTCCTCCTGGCGGGCCCGCACCAGATCGGCCCGGCAGAGGTGATAGCCCAGGCCATGGGCCCGGCTGATCAGTTCGCTCCAGTTGCGGCTGCCACGCAACAACTCCCGCAGGGCGGGCTGCCGTTCGGCATCTTCAACGAGACGCTGCAGTTGCGCGAGGGACATGGGAACAAGCGCAGGGTGGGGAGGGGGTGAAGGTCCACACAGGACGTGCCAGCACCATCGCGCCGGCGGGGAACGGGGGAAAGCCCCGCTTCACCGCCCTACACCACTGAAGCAGGGACTCAGGCCCAGCCCTTGGTAGCCATTTCCTCGACGTAGGCCGACACATCGGCGATGTCGGCCTCGGTGAGCTTGCCGAGGAAGGACGGCATGGCGGCCTTGCCCTTGGTGACCTGCATGGCGATGGCGGCTTCGTGGCCGCTGTCGTAATCGGCCAGATAGGCCTGCAGGGCCTCCTGCTTGAGGGTGCGCTCGGCGTTCACCACGTTGCCGCCACCCATGTGGCAGGCCGCGCAGTTGGCGGAGAAGATCTGACCGCCATGGGCGGCATCGGCGGCGAAGCTGGGGGCGGCACCCAGCAGCAACGCCAGGCAGACGGCGAAGAAGGAAAGCAAGCGGCGCATCGGGAAGCGGGCAACCGGATCAAACTAGGGTCCGGTCCTCGGACCTGCGCCGGAGCCGGCCCAGGATCGAAACAATTGCTGAAGGATCCGGCTATTCCACGATCACCGTGCCCACCATCCCGGCCCCCCGGTGGGGTTCACACCAGTAGGTGTAGCGGCCGGCTTCGGTGAAGGTTTCCTCCCAGGATTCACCGGGCGCAAAAGCAAGGGCGGTGTGGCTGAGGTCGTCGTGGCCGTCGAAGACGGCGTTGTGGGGGGCCAGTTTGTTGTTCACGAAGCGGATCGTGTCCCCGGTCGCGATCGTGACCGTGCTGGGCTCGAAGGCCAGCATGCCCTGGTCGGTGCCCAGCAACACGTCGATGGTGGCGGCCCGCACCGGCTGCGCCGCGCCGAAGCCGACCAGCACCACCAGGGCCCAGGCCATCGCTGCGGCGAGGAAGCGCCGGAACCGGGAGCGGATCGGCCGGGGCGAAGCCGGCTCCAAAGCGATTCGATGCCCCATCCTGCTGCCCTCACGCCTGGTTCCGATGGCTGGAGTGTATGGGGTCAGGGCCGCTGCCCCTGGGGCAGCCGGCCCCGGTGGGGCAGACCGGAGAGCTGGAACACCGCCTCCAGGGTCGGGGCATGGCTCACCAGGCCGAACCGTTCCGGCGGACTGATGGGCTCATGCACGAAGTGGCGCTGCTGGATGCTGAAGCGATCCCAGGCGTTCACCTCGATCGGCAGCACCCGGATCAGGCTTTCGATCAGCCCACCGTTGAGCGGCACCCCGAAGGGGGGGCGCCAGCGGCGGCGCCAGGCGCAGAGGCGTCCCACCGTTTCGTTCACCGTGACGGACGGCTGGCCGAGCACCAGCCGGCGCACCCGGCCGGCGGCGGCCACCGGGTTGCCGCAGTGGGGCCCGAGCGCCAGGTGGGCACAGACCAGGGCGATGTCGGCCGCGTGAATGAAGTGGAAGCTGGCGTCGGTGCGCAGCCAGCGGGCCAGCCACAGCCAGCGCACCGCCTCCAGCAGTCCGGCGGTGAGATAGCTGGTGGGGAAGGGATCACCCGCTCCGATCGAGCCGCCGAACACCAGGGTCGGAAACACCGCCACGATCCGATCGGCCAGCGGATGGGCCTCCAGCTGCTCCAGGCAGAGCGCCTTGGTCTGGATGTACTCGGTGCCGTGCAGCGCCGCCTCCGGCAGCAGCCGCAGCTGGCGGTCGAGGATGCTGGCGGTGGAGAAATAGAGGATCTGCTCGAGCCGGCCGGGATCAAGCCGCCCCAGCAGCTCCTTGACCGCCACCACGTTCACCTGGTGGGCCCGCTCCGGGTCGCCCCAGGCGGTGGCGGTGTGGATCACCCGGGTGGCCGAGGCGATGGCGGCGGCATGGGGGGCCTGATCACGCAGGTCCCCCACCAGCAGGGTGACGCGGGGATGGTCGGCGGGCACGGCCGTGAGCTTGCCGGGATCCCGCAACCACAGCAGCAGCTCGGCGTCCGAGTCGGCCAGCAGCCGGGCGGCGCTCGCCTGGCCGACGCAGCCGCTGGCGCCGGACATCAGGATGC
>CAYGQY010000132.1:0-5457 GCA_964352195.1 uncultured bacterium | reverse complement strand
CGCCCCGAAGTGCATCACCTGGCAGCCAGCGAACTGGGCCCGGCCGCCAATGGGCAGTCCGCCCTGGGGCGAGAGCTGGGCCAGATCTCCCAGCCACATCACCCCCTGGCAGGGGGCCTGCACCGTGCCCAGCAGCGTTGGGTCCCAGGGCAGCGGCGCCTCCTCGCGGAACCCAGGAGTGGCCCAGGCTTGTTCAGCCGCCAGCCAGTCGAAGGTGTTGCTGGTGCTCACCGGCAAGATGGCCGCCCGGCAGAGATAGCCGCGCAGCAGCACGTCGCCCGGGTCGGTGAGGGCGGTGTCGTTGTAGCCGCTGACGATGCCGCTCTGCTCCAAGAAGCAGTCGATCACATGCCGGCGGATGGGAACCGGGTTGCGGCTCTCGGGCCGGTCCACCTCAAACAAGCAGAGGCGGGCATTGGCGTAGGGCTGCAGTGCCAGCCACAGGGGCACAGCCCCAGGGGGAGCAGATGTGGGCTGGGCCACCCTGCTGTCAATCGCCGGGGCGGCTGCAGGCAGGGAGACCAGCTGGCCCCACAGCGGCGCACCCCGCAGGGGGTTGAGGCCGTGGTTGAGCGGCGAGAGGGGCTGCTCCATCGCTCAGCCCCGCACCAGCGATCCCCGGAAGGGGTCGGGGTTGCACTGGCGCCAGTTCTGCAGCCTTGGCAGCAGCAGCGCCAGCTGGCCGATGTGCTGGCTGCGCTGCCGGTTCAGCACCACCTCCGGTGACGGCCCCTCTGGGTTCCACTCGCTCTCGGTCTCCTCCAGCAGCAGCTCGGTGGCGTACTCCACCACCGCCAACTTGCTCAACGGCAGCGGGTTGGGCACCACCCCGCCGGCCACACCCTTGCGCCTGCTGCGTACCGGGCTGTTCACCTCCGCCGGGGTCAGTGCCGCCAGCTGCTCATTCAGCGCCGCGATGGCATCGAGATGGCCCTGAGCCGTGCACACCCCTGTTGGGTAGTGGGTCTGCAGCTGGGCCATCTCCCGGTTCAGGGCCGCTAGCGCAGCGCTGGTCACCGGGATGGAGAGGGCGATGCGCAGGGCCTCGGCATCACCAGGACGCCAGGTGCAGATGGGTGGGGAGGACTGGGTCATGCCCTCCGTTGCCAGCCAGCTCAGCCGTTGCTGGTTCCGTTGGGCTCGCCCAGCCCCAGCTGCTGGCGCAGCTCGGCGCCGTCGATCACCCCCCGCTCATGGAGCACCAGCCACTCCTGCACAGAAGGCTGGGGTTTGCGCGGCGGTTGCGGCGGCACCAGCGGGCAGATCTCCACGCTGCAGGCCGGCGTGTCGGAGAGCTTCTCGCCTGTGAGGCGGGTCCACTGGCGCAGCAGGGTGCTGAGCATCGAGCTCTTCTGGCCAGCCAGCGACTGCAGCACCGCAAAGCTCTGACCGGCGGTGAGCGAAATCTCCAGCTCGGTGCGGGCTGGGCCATGGCCGCCAGCCGGGATCAAGGCGTCACGGCGCATGGCTTCTTCCAGCTGCTGCAGATAGGCCCGGTGCTCCGCCAGCGAGCGGGCTTCTATTTCGACCCACTGGAACTTGGCGCCCTCGGGGAGGTCCATGAAGGAGGAGGTGGAGAGCACCAGGCGTTGGGGGCGCTGTCCTTCTGCGCCGCCGGTGGCCGAACCCGAGCCCAGGGCACCGTCGCTGCGGCGGAATCCATAGGCATCCACCAGGCCCGTGCGCACGCCAACCGGCAGGGCCGTGCGCGACAAGAGGTCCTCGTAGTCGCTGCGGCAGCGGTAGTGGTTGAGGTACTGGTGCGCCAAGCCCAGGTGGGGCAGATCGCCCTCGCCAAAGGCAGATCCATCCACTGAGTACCAGAGGGCCGGTAGGTCAAAGCGCTGCGGCATCTGCTCTGGCTCGCCCACCTGCACCACGTCGTAGCCATCCACGGCGCCAGGGTTGGAGTTGGCCTGCCAGCTGCGCAGCACCAGGCCGTCATCCGTCACCGCCAGGCTGCGGTACAACCAGGCCTGCGGATCGGGCACCAGGCCGCCGTGGGCGTCGAGTACCACCGTGGGCACCGCCGCATTGCCGCTGGCGAATCGGGGCGGCAGGGCCTGGCGGCGTGGCTCCCGCCAGACGATCTCCACTGGACCTGACGCAGCCGAGGAGCTGGCCGCATCGGTTGGCAGGCGCCAGTTGAGCAGGTCGCCCCGGGGCACCAGCTGCAGCCGCGGCAGGGAGAGCCGGTCGCCCTTGGCGAGGGCCTCCAGCCGGTCCCCCTCCGAGGGCCAGCGGTGCTGGGGCGGCAGCTGCAGGATCAGGCAGCCGCCATCCCGCAGGGTGAGCAGGTCGGCCAGGAACAGGAACACCCCCAGGTCGGTGCCCTGGCCATCCACATCGGTGGCCACCCGGGTCAGGGAGTCGGGCAGCTCCTGCCAAGCCAGGCGCGACAACATCCCCGCATATGTGCGCAGGGCATCGCGGTAGAAGCCGGTTGGCCGGGCCGCTTCCAGTCGCTTGAGATAGCAGGTCTCGGGCTCCTCGATGCCGCGGGGCAGATACACCGGCCGGCGGCTGGTGCCGTCAGGCAGCTCCAGCAGGGTCCAGCAGTCGTAGACCAGCTGGAGACGCTCGCGCAGACCAGAGAGGGTGGGGTGCTCCAGCCAGGGGGGCTCAGCCGGTGCTTTGGGCTGCAGCGCTGGTGGGGAGGAGTTGCTGCTGGGGGTAGTTGTCCTGCGGCGACGGGTGGTGGGCACGGGCTGCTGGTGGGGGCAGAGCCATTGCCAGAGGCCGTGATTGGCGGGCACGCAGTGGATCAAAAATTCAACTGGTAGTGACTTCTGGTTCTTATGCGGACCACGAAGGAGCGGACTATCTCTTAGCGAGAGTCGGCAAATAGCCTTGAATGGACACTCCCGAGCAAAGAGATTGGCATGCATGGGCTCATGCATGCCAGGCAAAACCCAAGGCTCCTAGTTGGGCAGTGGAATTAATCAGGAGGTCACTGCATCTCGTATCCATAACAGAATTCGATACCCGCTTCTTCCATCACTAGATCAGTGAGTGATCTATCTATGAGTGCATTGGCGACTGACGGAGCTATGTTGTAATACTTAAAGATGGTTATTGGTATCCAGGTTATATAAGAGTCATCGTCGCATTTAAATACGTCTCCAAATCTCATCGTCTTCGGTTCCTCGGTTCCAGGCTGGAGCACCTCTATCTCTATGCTACACATTCGGAGGTAGGCGGTCAGCAAGCCGACAGGAGACAGAAGATCAATTACTTCCTCCCAGTCTTCATCGAACCCATACTGATTCATATACCTTCTAAAACTGTCCTTGCTATCTGGCTGCATGAGCTCTTCAATTACATCCTTGCTGATATTGTCAAAATCCGGAAAGAATGTTACCGCCGTAAGCAGCGCTTCGGCAACACTTAGACTTAGAGACGCTTCCAGCACATTTGGCTCGACAGAATTTTTTTCTTCCTCTAACTTTAGCATTGCGTCTTCTTTGAACTCTTTGACGACTTCAAGCAGGACAGATCCGGGCGTGACAACTGGTATGACATAAGGAAATTTTCTGATGTAGCTTTTCTGAAGGGAAGTTGGCAGAAGGCTTGGATTATTAAGGAAATAGGCTTCGATGCAGCTTGCGGGAATAGCGTCTCCATATTTTGACTCAAGCCATTGCTTAAGCGGAAGTAGACGTGGGGGCATCTTTAACTGGCAAACAATGAATCTAGGCTATCATGACTACCGTTTAATCTCGCAACAATGAACTGTAGAGTGCTGTAATTATAATCCATCGATGAAAGTCATACGGCCAGCACCTCGAGTGGACAAGCCAATATCAAAGTACTGCCCCGCCACCGCAGGTTCTCTACTTACCACTCAGAGGCAGCGTTCAATCAACAGGAAAAGCAACCACCCGCACTGAGCAAGCATCAACGATCTGAATCCACTGTGCGCGGCTCATTCCTATTCGCTCCAGCATCTCCTCCACACCTACTCCTGAGGTCAGCAATCGCTGCCCACGCGCGTGAAGCTCCCGCCATGTCGGTGGCACCTTCAGCAGGAAGCCGTTGTCCCGCAAAAAGTGCGTGATCTCCCCATTGGCATAGGTGCGCCCGTAAGGACGGAATGGGCCCCGTGATGGGTCGTAGCGCCGCGCCGCTTTGATCAGCCCGATCATCGCCAGCTGCAGCAGATCCTCCTTGGGATGGACGGTGCGCCGAGCAAAGTTGCCGGCGATCTTCTCCGCTAGGTCCATGTGCTCCAGTGCCAGGGCATCGGCAGCGGCATGAGGGTGTACCGGTCGCTGACGTCGTGGCCGGCCGCGCGGGGCCTGACGTACCTCAGGCCTGGGCGGGTGCCGTGAAGGTTCCCCCCATGTGATCTCTAGCTGCCCCGCTCGCGCATAACAGGCCGGCCGGCGGTAGCGCCGTTGCCGCAACATCCGCTCCGCCCCAGCGGCATCTCCCACTAGCACCACCGGGATCGGCAGCACCAGCTGCACCGCCACGTGGGCCAGCTCTTCAGCGGCTGGGCTTTCGAGCACTGTTGGATCTGGATGCTCCTGCACCGCGGACACCATCGGCACGCTCACCGGCTCACCAGCAGCGGCGTCACCACCGGCTGAATTCCCTGGGCCTTCCAGTAGCGGCCCTCCAGCCACAGGGCGCCGTGGCAGAAGGCATCCACCAGGTCCTTGCTGCCCTTCGGGAAGCGGATCGCTTCCTCCACCAGCGGCTGGGCACGGTGGTGAAAGCGAATCTGCCCGGCCTCCACCAGTGGGGCCACGGCATGGGCGCGGGTTTCTTTACTGCCGCGGGCGGTGATCGGCAGCATCCCCGGCACGCGGCGCCGCAGCGTCTGCAGCACTGCCGGACCGTTGGCGGCGTCCTCGATCAGCACGGCATTGGGCCTGAGGCCCTGCCGCTCCAGCGCCTCCAGGCAGCCCAGCAAGAAGCGGATCACCTCCGGCAGACCAAAGCGGTGCCGCGCTGCCCAGAGCACCTCGATCTCCAGCGCCGCCGGGGCCATCGGCCCCTGAGATTCACCCGATCGGGGGATGGCAGGTCGGACCGGTGGTGCCAGCAAGCCGGCCAGGCAGAAGCCGCAGTAGTCGCTCTCCGCCTCCCCCTTGAAGCTCAGGTCACAGGAGAGCGCCAGCAGGGCGTACTGCCGCTGCCGGCCAGCGGCCACTCCTGCGTCCTCGCGGGGGAAGGGCGGCCGGATCCACTGCCTCAGGAAGATCGATCCAGACGCCGGGCTGGGCCGCTGCTGGTACAGCGCCGCCCACCAGTAAGCCCCCAGCCGGGCGCGGATCTTGAGCAGTTCCGGCAAGGGAAACCGCTCCGGGCACAGCGCCTCGCCTGCTTGCCTCCAGTCGGGGATCAGGGTGCAGGTGGGCGGCAGCTTGGGCCGTTCTGCCGGGTCTTCGGCGATGGCCGGCAGATCGAGCACGGTCCACTGCTGCGGCGCTTCCCCCAGCTCCTGCTCGT
>CAYGQY010000131.1:0-5476 GCA_964352195.1 uncultured bacterium | reverse complement strand
AGGCGAGGCCGGCCGGCGGGTCCCGCAGGCGCACGGGACCGAGGGGCTCGACCAGCAGCTCCCCCCCCTGTTCCAGCTCACCCAGCTGGGCGGCGGTGGGAGCGTGGGCCATGCTCCGGTGATCGAAGCAGCGCTCGGGCAGGCCCTCCAGGGTCGCGGCGGCCAGCGAGCTGACGGCGAAATAGGGATGGAGGCCGAGGGCAAAGGGCAGGGGGCGATCGCCGCGGTTGGCCACCACCGCAAGGATCGCCAGGGCGGAGGGTTCGAGCCGCAGCTCAAGCCGCAGCTCGAAGGCGAAGGGATAGTGGGCACGGCTGGAAGGGCTGTCCCTCAGGCTGAGCGCCACGCCGCCCCCGTCAGCGAGCTCTGCCAGCTCCCAGGGGAGATCCCGGGCGAACCCATGCTGCCCGAGGTGGAACACCCCCTCGGGCAAGGGGAGCCGATTGTCCGGCAGGTTGCCGCAGATCGGGAACAGCACGGGCATGCCTCCCCGCACCGAAAGGGCCGGATCCGCGAAGCGGGCCTCATCGAGGTAGAGCAGCTCCCGCCCGTCGCAGCGCCAGCCACTGAGTAGGCCACCCCGTTCAGGCACCAGCCGCAGCCGATCGGCACCGTCGGCGGCGCTGAACTCCCAGTGGGGGTAAGGGGTCTGTCGGTGGGTGAGGCTCACGGGGCCAGGGGGGAGGGAAGGTCGGCGATCCACTCCAGCAGGGCGGCATTCACCGGAACGGGGACCTCGTCATGGGGGCAATGCCCGGCCTCCAGCACCACTTCGGTGGTGACGGCCGGGGCATGGCGCTGGAACGAGGCCCGCCGGCCGGCGGCGTTGATCCAGGGATCGCGGATCCCCCAGAGCAGCAGCAGGGGGCACTCCAGTTCGGCGAAGAGCTCGTCAAGGGGCTGGCCACGGGGGATGTCGAAGACGGTACGGAACACCCCGAAGGCGCCCGGATCCAGGGAAGGGCGACGGATGGCCTCCACCAGGTCGTCGGTCACGTTGGTGCGGTCGACGTAGACCTGATTCAGGGTGCGGCGGATCGTGGCCGGTCGCCGCAGATTCTCGAACAGCAGCCGCTGCAGCACTGGACTGCGCAGCAGGGCGCCGCCGATCGTGCGGCGGGCGATCGCCCCCCAGCCCATCGGTTCGGCCTGCTCATCGCTGAATGGACCGGCGGCGTTGAGCAGGGCCACCCCCGCCGCCCCAGGGCCCAGGGCCGCCCCGGCGGCCAGGGCGGCGAACCCGCCCAGGGAATTGCCGACCAGCACGGTGGGCCGGCCGATCCGCTCGTGCACGTAGGCCATCAGCTGGTCACGCCAGAGGGCGCCGCCATAGGCGAGGCCGGCCGGCTTGGCGCTGCGGCCGAATCCGAGCAGATCGAGCGCGTGCACCTCATGGCGTTCGGCCAGCACGGGGATGTTGAAGCGCCAGTGGTCGGTGGAGGCGCCGAAGCCGTGCACCAGAAGGATCGCGGGTCCAAGCGGCTGCTCCGGGCGCCGGCTCAGGCTGTGGACCGCATGCCCCCGGTACGACCAGCCCCGGGCGGGCTCGGAGCGGATGGCGGTGGTCGCGGGCTCCGGGCTTGGGCTGGACAACAGGGGTGTGACGTGGTGGTCGATGCTAGGGATCCCTTTGGGAGTCCGCTCCGTGACCGACTGGTCGAGCCTGCTGCCCGGAACCGCGCTATGGGCCCTGGCGCTCTACCTGCCCTTGTCGGTGCCGCTGGGCCGATTCGAGGCCGCCCTGGCCGAGGGCCCGCTGGGGGAAGGCCCGCGCCAGATCCTGCTGCTGCTCAGCAGCCTGCTGCTGGCCCTGGCGGTGGGAGGGATCACCCAGCTGGGTCTGAGCTGGACCCTCAGCCCCAGCTGGGCCGCCAGCCTGGGGTTGATGGCAGTTCTGGCCGGAGCGTTCTGGACCCTGGCCTCCCGGCGGGAGGAGAGCTGAGCGGAACGACCGGGCCCTGCGGCGGGAGGGTTCAGGAGCGCCAGTCGAGCCAGGGCAGGCCGCTCATGATGGCGGGGGTCTGCCGGCAATAGGCCCGATAGCCGGGATGGCGTTGCAGCAGGGCGCGCTCCTCGCGCCGGGCCTTGCCGCCCAGCACGGCGGCCAGGGCCAGAAACAGGGCGAGGTGCAACAGGCTGCCGAGGGCCAGGGTCAACCCCAGGGAGCTGATCAGGATCGCCCGATAGAGCGGATGGCGGCAGCGGGCGTAGGCGCCGTGGGTGATCAGCCGGGCCCCGGGCTTGGGGTCGGGCAGGGGGGTGAGGCTGGCGCCGAGATCGAAGAAGGCGCTGGCGGCCAGCAGGAGGCCCACGCCCAGCAGCACCCAGCCGGCCAGACTGAGGGCCACGGGCCAGCGCAGACCCAGGGCGGCCGGCGGGGGCGTGGCCGGCAGCAGATGCAGGGCGATCAGCAGGAGCTGGGCGACCAGCCACCACTCGCCGCGGCGGTGATCGAACCAGCCCCCGACGCTCAGGCCCCAGTCCCGCAGGGCCGGGGGCAGGCGGCGATCAGGCCGGTTGATTGGCCAGGGTCTCCTCACGACTCAACACCACCCGCAGCAGGATCGGGGACAGGAAGGTGGTGCCGATCACCATCAGCAGGATGGCGGCTTCCAGGGCCGGGGTGAGCAGGCCGGCCTGGGTGCCGAGACCCAGGAAGATCAGCCCCACTTCTCCGCGGGGCATCATGCCCAGCCCCACCACCAGCCGGTTCGTTTTCTCCTTGCTCACGTAGGTCCAGCCCGAGGCCACCTTGCCGATGATCGCCACGACCAACAGGAAGGCCGCCATCACCAGTCCGGCCCGGTTGGAGGGATCCATCGGATTGAGCACCGACAGATCCATGCTCGTGCCGATCAGGACGAAGAAGATGGTGGCGAACAGCGACACCAGAGGCTTGACGGTCTCCTGGATCGCGTGGGTGTGGCGCGAGCCGCTCAGGATCAGACCGGCCGCGAAGGCCCCCAGGGCCGCCTCCAGACCGATGGCCTGGGCGGCGAAGCAGCAGAGGCAGAGCACCACGAAGGAGGCCACCACCACCTCGCCGGGGGCCTTGAGCCGATCGAGCAGCCAGTCGAAGGCGGGGGCGGCGGTGCGGCTCAGGAAGAGGGAGGCGGACACGAACACGGCGGCCGCGAGCAGCAGCTTGATGATCGGGCCGAGCTCGAGGGAGCCCCCGCCGGCCACGGCCACCACCACGGCGAGGATCACGATGCCGAGGATGTCATCGAGAACGGCGGCGCCGATCACGGTCTGGCCCTCCCGGGTCTTGAGGTACTTCAACTCCCCGAAGACACTGGCCGTGATGCCGATGCTGGTGGCCGTCATGGCGGCGCCGGCGAACACCGCCGGGATCATCGGCACGTCGAAG
Source organism: uncultured bacterium (assembly GCA_964352195.1). GTDB lineage: Bacteria > Cyanobacteriota > Cyanobacteriia > PCC-6307 > Cyanobiaceae > CAYGQY01. Next base: position 2,106 of record CAYGQY010000131.1, on the reverse strand, counting down.
AAATAGAGCAGTCCGAAGGTGCCCAGGGCAAAGGGCAGGGCCACGCCGGTGACGGCCACCGTGGTGGCCTGGGCACCCACCGCCACCAGTTCGTCCAGTTCGCTTTCCAGACCGGTGAGAAACAGCAGGGCGAACAGGCCGAGGGTGGCGACGGCCTGCAGGTTCGGGAAGGTCTCCATGTAGATCGCCTGCACCGCATCCGGGGGGAGATCGGCCAGGGATCCCACCGCCGCCGTGAACCAGTTGCTGAGATCGGCCCCCGTTTCGGGCGGCAGGATCAGGTGCAGCCCGGAGAGACCGATCAGGACCCCGGCGACCAGCTCACCGAGGATGGTGGGCAGCTGGAGCCGCACCATCAGCTCGGCCAGGCTGCGTGCGGCCAGGAAGATCAGCAGAAACCGTCCAACCCCGATCAGGGTTTCGGCCACCTCGCCGTTGTGGTTGCCGATCTCGAGCAGGAGGGTCGGGAAGGTCATGGATGCCTGGAAGGGTCCGGAACCGGAAGTTGGCGGTGACGTTAATGCCGATGGAGCCGCTCCATGGCGGTTGCTCCGCTCCGGGACCGCGCGGCGATCAGTGAATCCACATCGAGCGGCGTGGAACGGCCGGGCCCGCCAGGATCCCTCCTCCAACCGGGGCCCTGACCGGACCGGGTGGTTCGAGCGGTCGCCGGAGGGTCTCCGGGAGCACACCGGCGGCACTCAGGGCACCACAGGACCATGCCGGCACCCCCGAAACGCCATAGCGTGATGGCGAGATTCGATCCATCCCGGCAACGCCATGACCCTCAGCACCGAACGCTCCCTTGCCGGGGATGCCTTGGATCCGATCGATGAGGCCGAGCTGCGCCTGATCGACGCCTGGTGGCGCGCCGCCAACTATCTGGCCGTGGGGATGATCTATCTGCAGGGCAATCCCCTGCTGCGGGAACCCCTGCATCCCGATCAGATCAAGAATCGCCTGCTCGGCCACTGGGGCTCCAGTCCGGGGCAGTCCTTCATCTGGGCCCACGCCAACCGGCTGATCCGTCGCCATGACCTGGAGATGATCTACCTCTCCGGGCCCGGCCATGGGGCCCCGGGGGTGCTGGCTCCCACGTACCTCGATGGCAGCTACAGCGAGATCTATCCGGACAAATCCGAAGATCTGGTCGGTCTGACGCGCTTCTTCAAGCAGTTCTCCTTCCCCGGCCACATCGGCAGCCACTGCACCCCGGAGACCCCGGGCTCGATCCATGAGGGCGGCGAGCTCGGCTACGTCCTCTCCCATGCCTGCGGCGCCGTCTTCGACAATCCCGACCTGATCGCCCTGGCCTGCGTCGGGGACGGCGAGGCCGAAACCGGCCCCCTGGCCACCTCCTGGCACATCAACAAGTTCCTCAACCCCCGCAGCGACGGGGCCGTGCTGCCGGTCCTGCATCTCAACGGCTACAAGATCGCCAACCCCACCCTGCTGGCACGGATCAGCCACCAGGAGCTCGAGAGTCTGATGCGGGGCTATGGCTGGACACCGCTGTTCGTGGAGGGCCATGACCCCGCCCGGATGCACCGGGCGATGGCCGAGGCGATGGAGGAGGCGGTGGGGCGGATCCAGACGATCCGACGCCAGGCACGCAGCGGTGCGGAACTGGTGCGGCCCGCCTGGCCCATGATCGTGCTGCGCTCCCCCAAGGGGTGGACCGGACCGACCCAGCTCAACGGCCACAAGCTGGAGGGTTTCTGGCGCTCCCACCAGGTTCCCCTGCCTGCCCCCCGCCAGGATCCCGAGCAGCTCCGCATGCTCGAGATCTGGCTGCGGAGCTACCGCCCCGAGGAGCTGTTCGACGCCAACGGCACCCTCCGTGCCGAGCTGAAGGCGCTCTCCCCCAGCGGCCAGCGGCGGATGGGATCAAGCCCCCACGCCAACGGCGGCCTGCTGCGCCGCAAGCTGCGCCTGCCGCCGATCGCCGACTACGCCGTGCCGGTGAGCCAACCGGGCCGGATTGAGGCGGAGAACACGGCCGCGCTCGGAGCCCTGCTGCGGGACAGCATCGCCCGCAATCCCGATTCGCTGCGCGTCTTCGGCCCCGACGAAACGGCCTCGAACCGGCTGCAGGCCATCTACGAG
>CAYGQY010000130.1:0-5528 GCA_964352195.1 uncultured bacterium | reverse complement strand
GTGCTGGCGGCCCGGCGGGAGAGTTCGAGCGAATCGCCGATGAAATCGGCCACGTCCTGGATCTCGGGGCTCTGGTAGTAGTGCGCCAGGATCACGGCATTGCGCTGGCGCCGCAGGGCTTCGATGGCGCCCGGCAGGTCCGCGGGGGCGGGAGCGGAGCCTGCGGCGGAGGGGGACGATCGGCGGGTGTCAGTGGCCGCGAAAACCAACCGATACCTCATCTGGGTCAGGATGGAACCACCCTAGGGATCTGGCACGGTCGACATGCGTATCGCCATTGCCGGAGATCTGCACGGGCAATGGGATTCGCTGGATGTGGGGCTGCTGCGCCGGCTGGCCCCTGATGTGGTGCTGGTGGTGGGGGATCTCAGCGACGGTCAGGAACGGATCGCCGCCAGCCTGGCCAGCCTCGACCATCCCCTCGCCTGCATCCTCGGCAACCACGACACGGGCAAGGACCCCAGTGGCCGACGCCTGCAGCGCCAGATCGATCTGCTCGGGGAGCGGCACTGCGGCTGGGCCCTGCGCAACCTCGATCCCCCCGGTTTGGCGGTGGTGGGAGGCCGCCCAGGCAGCGCTGGCGGCGGCTATCATCTCTCCAGGCCGGTACAGGCCCTCTGGGGGCCGGTCGAGCCGGCTGAATCGGTGCGGCGCATCGTGGCGGCGGCCCTGGCCGCCGACCCGGCTCTGCCCCTAGTGATGCTGGCCCACTGCGGTCCGAGCGGACTGGGCAGTGAGGCCCACGATCCCTGCGGCCGTGATTGGAAACCCCCCGCCTGCGACTGGGGTGACCAGGATCTGGCCCAGGCCATCGAGTCGATCCGCCCCCATCGCCCGCTCCCCCTGGTGGTGTTCGGGCACATGCACCACGCCCTGCGCCGGGGCCGGGGGGAGCGGCGCAGCTTCCTGATCGACCGCCGCGGCACCGCCTACCTCAATGCCGCCTGCGTGCCCCGCCACGGTACGGATGCCCTGGGGCGGCCGCTGCGGCACCTGGCCTGGGCCGAGCTGGAGCAGGGGGAACTCCGCCTGGCCAGCCACCGCTGGTACCACCCCGATGGTCGGCTTCTCTACGAGCAGATGCTGTTCGAACGCTCGTCGCTGGCGGCGAGCCTGGCCGTGCCGTGCTGATCTACGCCTGCGTCAGCGGCCACGGCTATGGCCATGGCTCCCGGTCGGCCGCGATCCTGCTGGCCCTGGCTGCCCGCCGACCCCACTGGCGCCTCGTGCTCTCCACCTCCCTGCCGACCGCCTTCCTGACCGGCGCCTTCGGGACGGTGCCCTTCGAGCACCGTCCCTGCACCTGGGATGTGGGGGTGGTGCAGGCCGACGCCCTCGGCGTCGACCTGGCCGGCACCCTGGAGGCCCTGGACCGGCTCGAGGCCCGCCTTCCGGCCCAGATCGAGGCGGAGGCCGCCTGGCTGCGGGCCCAGCCGGGGCTCAAGTTGCTGCTCGGCGATGTGCCCCCGGCGGCCGCCCGGCTCGCCGCCCGGCTGGAGGTGCCCCTGGTCTGGATCGGCAACTTCGGCTGGGACACGATCTATGCCCCGATGGGAGGGGCCTTCGCTGGCTGGGCGGAACGCTGCCGAGCGCTCTATGCCCTCGGAAGCGGCCTGATCCGTTGCCCATTCGCCCTGCCGATGGACTGGGGCCTCGAATCGACTGAGGTGGGGCTCACGGTGGCCCCGGCCCGCCTTGATCCCGACCAGCTCCGCCGGCAGCTGGCGTTGCCGGCGGAGCGAAGCCGCTGCGTGCTGGTGAGCTTCGGCGGACTGGGCCTGCGGCTGGGCCCCGAACCGTTCCGGCGCTGGCCGGACCATGTCTTCATTGGCACCGAGCCTGGCGCCGCTGCGGCGAAGAACGTGCGGTTGCTGCCGTCGGGGGTGCGCCCCCTGGAGCTGATGTCCCTGGTGGAGCGCCAGATCACCAAGCCCGGCTACAGCAGTTTCTGCGAAGCTCTCTCCGGCGGCGTGGGTCTCCACGTGGTGCACCGCCGCGGCTTCGCCGAGGCGCCGGCGCTGGAGCAGGGCCTGCGCCGCCACGGCGCCCACCGGCTGCTCAGCGAAGTCCAGGCCCGCAGCGGAGACTGGGATCTCGACAAGCCGCTCCACCCACCGGCGGCTGAGCCCCTGGCGAACGACGGGGCGGATCGGGCGGCGGAATGGCTGATCGCCAGATCCGCTTCGAGGGGTTGAAGTCAACACCTTTGAAACGGCCGGGAGCACTGCGGCGCAGGCGATCTGGTGTCCACGGCTACGAATGGACCGATTTCAATCAGCAGATCTGATCATCCTGAGGCTGATTGATTTCAGATCAGAAATCCCAGTGCAGAACAGTGATGTGAACTCAACAGGTGCTCAGGATAACGTGTGGACACTTGTTCGACTGGCACTAATACGACCCAGGCCCCAACATGATTTGACACATTAACGCCCATCCGAACGCGGCAAGATTCTTACCCACGTTTCTTTGTGACCGTTCAGTTCAGATCAGCCTCCAGTTTTTGCCCACTTGATTCTGCTTCGTTGATGCAGCCTGGTTGATCTTGTTTTCCTGATCTTCGGATTGTTTCAACGTTGGCGGCAGTTGATTCATGGCTCTCGCCCCCCAGGCGATCGATCTACGGCTGTCTCTCCATGGGCTTTCCCCATGGTTCCTGTCCCTTACCCCACTCCCCGCTTGTCCACCCTCGCTTCCCTCACCCGTCGCCTGTGTCTGCCCGCCCTGGCCATCGGCCTGACGGCTCCAGCCCATGCCATGAGCTGGGAGCAGATCCGGTTGCCCGGCGCCTCCTCCCACAGCCCAGACCAGGGTCGGACCCAGCCGCACTCCCTGGCCATCGCGATGCCCGAGGATCTTCCGAGGGGGGCACGCCAGTTCGCGATCACGCCTGAGCGTCGGGCCATGCTCAACACCATCCGTTTTGCGGAGGGCACCTGGGCCAATGGCGAGGACCGCGGCTACTGGATCATGTTTGGCGGCGGTTTGATGCCCAGCCTCGACAGGCATCCCGACCGTGTCGTGCGCACCGCCCGATACGCCAGCGCCGCCGCCGGGGCTTACCAGTTCATGCCGTTCACTTGGTCGATGGCCAGCCGGGCCCTGGGACTTCAGGGGTTCGGACCCCTGGTGCAGGACCAGGCCGCCATCTTCCTGATCCAGCGGCGCGGGGCCCTGCCCCTGGTCGATGGCGGGCTGATGACCCCCAAGCTGGCCGCCAAGCTGGCCCCCGAATGGGCCTCGTTCCCCACCCTCTCCGGCCGTAGCTTCTATGGCCAGCCGGTCAAGCGCTTCACGGAACTGCGCGCGTTCTATGACGCCAATCTCACCACCCTGAGGGCCCTCCAGGGTGTTCGCACCGAACTGGCCCGGGCGGAACCGCCCGTGATCCAGGCCTGCACGTCGGGGAGCCTCGCCTGCGCCCTCGAGGGGATCGGCCAGGACGAGTGACCTGCTGCGATCAGCCCGGTTCGCTGCCCGCAGGATTCCCCATCGTTTTCTGGGCCACCAGGTAGGCCCCCACGGCGGAACCCAGAAAACCGAGCACGTTGCGCAACACGGGCAGTGGATCGGAGGTGCGGGTGAACACCGGTCCGAGACCGAACACCACAAACAGCATCACCCAGAGGGGGGAGAGCAGCAGAACCCAGCTCCAGGCTACCCGGTCCTCCGCCTTGCGCGGAAAGGCGGCCACCCCCACGATCACCCCTCCGAGCACCGAGGTGCACAGGGTGAGAAGCCACTGTTCCCGGGGCAGGCCCGGCACCACCTGGCAGCCCCCCCGTTCCAGGCAGGTCTCCACGGCGCTGAGGGCATCGACGATCGCGCCGTCCTCGCCGTGGTCGCGGACGTAGAACTGGTTGCCGAAGCGGGTCTGCAACTCCACCCAGAAGGTGCGGGGCATCAGGGCGAAGAGGGCATCGCCGACGTTGAAGTTGAGCAGGTTGCCGCCACGGGGATCGGCCACCAGCAGCAGGCTCCGCTCATCGAGCCCCCAGAACTCCTTCACCGCCAGCCCGGGGGTTCGCTCGTACTGGGTGAGCACGCGCAGCTTCCAGCCGCTGCTCGCCTCGAAGGCCTCCAGGTGCGTCTCCAGGCTGACGCGCTGTCCGTCGGTGAGGGCCCGGGCCAGATCGATCACCGGGGTGGGATGGTCGGGCAGCAGCTCGGGGTTGTCGGCCGCCATGGCCACTCCCCCGCCGCTTGCTCCGCCCAGGGGAGTCAGCAGCAGCAGCAGGGCGGCCAGCAGGCCGATCAGGCCGGGGAGGGCAGCGGACGGGTGCGATCTGGCGGCGAGGCCCATGCGGCTGCTTCAGGGACAATCCATTCTCTCCGAATGTCCCGATGGTCGTGTCCCCATCCGACTGGCTGCAGCAGCGCCTCCGCCACGCCGGGGGGCAGGTGCCCTTCCGCACGTACATGGAGTGGGCGCTGCATGACCCGGACCACGGTGCCTACGGCAGTGGGCGCCTGCGTCTCGGTCCCCACGGGGACTTCGCCACGGCCCCTTCGCTCGGGGATGGGTTCGCCGAGCTGCTGGCCCCCCAGATCGCCCAGTGGCTGCAGCAGCTGGATCAGGATGGCGGACCGGATCGTTCCGCCGAGGGACGCCGACCGCTGGCGCTGGTGGAGACCGGCCCCGGCGAGGGGGATCTGGCGGCCCAGCTCGCCGCCGCCCTCGCCACCGGCTGGCCCGCCCTGGCGGCCCGCACGGACCTGGTGCTGGTGGAGCCCAACGCCGGCATGGCCCGGCGCCAGCGCCGCCGGCTGGCCGGCTCCCCCCTGCCGGTGCGCTGGTGCTCCTTCCGGCAGCTGGCCTCGGCCCCGCTGCGCGCTGTGGTCCTGGCCCATGAGGTGCTCGATGCCCTGGCGCTGGAGCGGATCGTCTCCGCTGGGGATCACTGGCGACGCCAGATGGTGACCCTGGCCGGTGCCGCTGGCGGCCTGTCCCTGGAGCCCGGTGAGCGCCTGGAGCCTGAGCTGGCGCAGACCCTCGAGCCCCTCGGACTGGCGACCCCCGGGCCCCGGCGCCCGGCCGGCTGGTGCACGGAGCTCCATCCGGGGGTCTCCCCCTGGCTGGCGGCCTGCGCCGCCGCGCTCGAGGCCGGCCGCCTGCTGGTGATCGACTACGCCCTGGAGGCCTGGCGGTATTACGCCCCGCAGCGCCACAGTGGAACCCTGATGGCCTATCGGGGCCAGCGGGCCAGTGCCGATCCCCTGCTGGAGCCCGGACACTGGGATCTCACCGCTCACCTGTGCATCGACAGCCTGCGGACGGCGGCCGCAGCGGCGGGCTGGACGCCCCTGGGCGAGCGCCGCCAGGGGGAGGCCCTGCTGGCCCTGGGGCTGGCGGAGCGGCTGCATGGCCTGCAGCAAGGGGCGGTCCCGGCCGATCTGGCCAGCCTGCTGGCGCGCCGGGAGGCCCTGCTGCGGCTGGTGGACCCCGCCGCCCTCGGCGATTTCCGCTGGCTGGCCTTCGCCCGGGTCGGCGCGGCCGCTTCCGGCTCCCCCGTCTCCTCCCCCGACGC
>CAYGQY010000129.1:0-5565 GCA_964352195.1 uncultured bacterium | reverse complement strand
GCCAGCGCCGCAGGGTCCGCGGCGCTGGCAGCTGCTCGGCGAACAGCTGGGGAACCTGCTCGCGGCGCAGGCGCTCCACCACCTTGCGGAAGGCTTCGGGGCGGAGGGCCTCACTGCTGCTGAAGCCGTCCACCAGGGGCAGTTCGCGCAGTCCGTAGGCCTGGGCCAGGCTGGCGAAGGCCCGGTGGCCGCTGGCCAGGGGTGGCAGAGGAGCCGGCAGGCTGGCGAACTGGGCCCGGTTCCAGCGGTCCACCTGCTCAAGCACCGTCCGCATCGCCTTCGCCCTCTGGCGGATCGGCGCCTGGGTGGCGGGCGCGAGGGCCACGAAGCGATCGGCGATCACGCCGACCATGGCGCCGGCCTGCAGGGGGTTGTGCCAGACATGGGGATCGAGGCCCCCATGGTCATGCCCTTCCTCGTCGTCGTGGCCGTCGCCGTCATGGGCGTGGTCATGGGCGTGGTCATGGGCGGGGGTGGTGGAGTCCTCGTCCGGGGCGGGTTCCCCCAGCGGAACGCTCTGCGGGACCGCCCGCTCCGAGACGGCCATGGTGTCGGGCAGCGACGCCAGGGCCGGGGTGAGCCCATAGCCGCTGATCAGCACGAGCTGGGCAGAGCTGAGCAGGGCCTTCTGACTGGGTTCCAGACGGAAGGAGTGGGGATCGTCGCTCGGGCCCAACAGGCAGTCCACGCGCAGGTCGCCGGCGGCCAGTCGCTGGGCCAGATCGCAGAGAACGCCGTCGGCGGCGACCACGAGCGCGGCCGCGCTCGGGGCGGTGCTCCCGGCGGATCCAGCGGCGGGGTTCGGAGTCCGATCGCAGGCCGCCAGGGCCAGGGCGGCGCCCAGGAGCAGCCCCAGGCTGGTCGGGCGGAGCGGCGAGGGGGAATGCATCAACGGGACTCCATACCGGGGGAGGAGGGTCAGCACGCATCCCCCTGCCAGCTGAAAACGATAACAGTTTTCAATTCAAGCCGGTTCGCAGGGGCAGGCTCCTCGCTCGGTAGCCTCGCCCCATCGCCGTGCAGCCCGCCCTTGGCTCTGGAGGTTCACGATCTGAGCGTCCGCCGGGGCGGTGATCTGGCCCTCGTGGGCATCAGCTTCGTGCTGGAGCCGGGAAGCCTCACCGCCCTGGTCGGGCCCAACGGAGCCGGGAAAAGCACCCTGCTTCAGGCGATCGAAGGGCAGCTTCCCCTGGCTGGCGGCGAGGTCCGTCTCAACGGGGAGTGCCTCACGCCCCGACTGGCACGGCGCCAGCTGGCCCTGATGCCCCAGCGGGGCGAGATCGCCTGGCATTTTCCGATCAGTGTGCGTGACCTGGTCGCCCTGGGCCGGCTGGCCGCCGCCCGCCCGGGCTGCTGCGCCGTGGATGCGGCCCTGCAGCGGGTCGGACTGGTGGGGCTGGCGGATCGGCGCCTCGATCAGCTCTCGGGCGGCCAGCAGCAGCGGGCTCTGCTGGCCCGCACCCTCGTGCAGCCGGCCCGGGTGCTGCTGCTCGATGAGCCCTGTGCGGCCATCGATCCCCCCTCCCGCACTGAACTGCTGGGGGTGATGGCCCAGCTTCGGGACGCCGGGTTCACCCTGCTGGTGAGCAGCCACGACTGGGGGCGGGATCTGGACGCCTACGACCGGGTGCTGGTGATCGACCGCCAGCTGCTGGCCGACGGCGCTCCGGCCGAGGTGCGCCGCACCCTGGGCGATCTGCGAGTGGGCAACCATCACTGTGGCTAAGGTCCCGTTGGCAGGCTCAGGGCTGTCAGTGCGAGAGCTGCCGTTGGCGGCACCCACTGCAGAGCCCGAAGAACTCCAGGGTGTGGAAGAGCAGCTCGAAGCCCTGCAAGTCCTCGCCGCGGGGCTGGGCCCCATGCATCGGGCAGCGCTCCAGCGTCACGGTGAGGCCGCAACTCACACAGGTGAGGTGATGGGTGTCCCGTTCGGTGGGGGCGTAGAGCGCCTCACCGCTGGGCAGGTGCCGGCAGCGCACCAGGCCCAGCTGCTGCAGGTGGCGCAGGTGCCGGTACACCGTGGCCAGCCCCATCCCTTGACGGCTGTCCCGCAGCTTGGCGTGCAGATCCTGTCCGGACAGTTCCCGGTCACTGCCCTGAAGCACGCTGAACAGGGTTCCCTGTCGTTCGGTGAGGTGTTCCGGCGCAACCTGAGAATTCATGGGCAGTTTGCTTGGAAATCAAGATCAATCTTATGAACACCGGGCCAGTACTTCCGTATCCCTGCTCGTCTCCCGGTCAGAGACTCCGCGGAAAGCCACTGCCATGACTGAACTCTGGTGGACCCTTCCCCTCATCATGGCACTGCTCTCCGGCTGGGTCTGCGCCCTGGCCGGGACCCTGCTGCTGGTGCAGCGGCGGCTGTTCCAGGCGAATCTGATCTCCCATGCCGTGTTGCCCGGCCTGGCCCTGGCCCTGGCTCTGGGTCTCGATCCGGGCCTGGGCGGAGTGATCAGCGGTTTGGCCGGCGCCCTGCTGGCGGAACGGCTCAGCGGTGGGGAGGGTGGCCAACACGACGGGGATGATGCCGTTCTCAACACGGTTCTGGCCGGCTTCCTGGGGCTCGGGGTGCTGCTGATTCCCCTGCTGGGCATCCGGGTGGATCTGGAGGCCGTGCTGTTCGGGGATCTGCTGGCGGCCTCCCCCGTCGATCTGGGGCGCACCCTGTTCGCCCTGGCGGCCTTGCTGGGCCTGCTGGCGCTGCGCTACCGCCAACTCGTCTTTCTGGGGGTGGACCCCCTCGGGGCCGCCAGTGCCGGCCTGCCGGTGCGGGCCCTGCGGCTGCTGGTCACGCTGGTCACCGCCTTCACCGTCGTCAGCGCCATGGCGGCGGTGGGCGTCGTGCTCGTGATCGCCCTGATGGGAGCCCCGGCCCTGCTGGCGCTCTCCGGCGCCAGCAGCCTGCGTCAGGCCCTCTGCCGCGCCGCCGCGATCGGCATGACCCTGGCGGGGGCGGGGTTCCTGCTGGCGATCCAGCCGGCAGTCAATCTTCCCCCCGGTCCCCTGATCGGCGTGCTCAGCCTGCTGCTGCTGCCCCTGAGGGCGCTACTCCGCAGGGCCTGATCCCGCCCGTCGCCGCGTCAGCCGGCCTTCAGCCACCTGACCTGCCGCACCGGTCGCTCCAGCAGGGTGAGCTCCAGGCTCTCGGCGTCAATCAGGGCGGGTCGGGCTTCGGGGCGGACGGTGGTTCCAGAGCCCGAGGGTGGCAGGGGCCGGAGCGCCAGCAGGAGCCGGTCACCGGTGGGGTCGTAGTGGAGTCCGGTTCCCGGTTCCAGCTCCCAGCCCTCCAGCGGGCGCCGCTGCAGCACCTGTCCGCGGCGGTCGAGGGTGAGCAGGGTGAGCCTGGGCTGGCCGATCCCATCGATCAGCAGGGCCCAGATCCGCTCGCCGCCCCGGGAACAGGCGCTGGCCACCAGGCCCTCCTCGCCGATCCAGAGGGCCCGGGGGGCCTGGCCGGGTTCCACCAGCTCGAGGGAGCGACGGAAGTCGGGCCAGTGACGCAGCAGCAGGGCGCGGCCGGCCACCGGACAGAAACTGCTCAGATCGCGGCTGCCCGGGAGGATCTGGCGCAGGGGCTCCCGGGGCGGAAGCGAGCGCAGCGAGAGTCCATCCCGTTCGGGCACGATCGCCGCCCCCCCTTGGGGCAGCAGGGAGACGGGCCCGCTCGCCTCCAGATCCAGCTGGCGGCGGCTGCCATCGCGCCTCCAGATCACCAGCGTGTCGGCCTGGGGCGATCGGCTGCCCCCCTGGACCAGCAGATCCCCGGAGCGGTTGGTGCTCAGATGGGCGAAGACCAGCGGTGGAACCGCGAACCGCTCCAGACGCTCCCGCCGCACCTGGCCCAGAGCCTGGGCGCTCCGGCCCAGGTGGCGTCGGTTCAGCTCCACCCGCCATACGTGGTGCATGCCGTCGGCATCCCGGCTCACCAGAGCCACCCCGGAGCCGTCTCCAAGGGGCTCGATCTCGGGGATCGCCGTCCACACCGGCGAGAGCGGCAGCCAGCGGCCGTCCGGCTGGCGCAGCTGGAGCTGCTCACCGGTCGCGACCGGCACCACCGCCACCAGATGAGGACGGGGATCCCAGTGCCAGAGGCCCTGGGGCAGGGCCAGGCCCCGCCGGTCCTGTCCGGCCAGCCGCAGGGCCAGGGGACCGGTGATCCTCTGGCCCGCCTCCGGCAGCAGCAGCAGGGGATTGGACTCCCCCTGGATGCGGAAGGCGAGTGGCGGGCCCAGACCGGAGCCATCCTCCACGCTGAGCCGGTCCATCGGCCGGCTGAAGCGCAGCTTCAGGGCGGCCGGACCCGAACTGGCCGCCGCCTGCTCAAGCTCCAGCAGGCGGGGCGGCCGCCGCACCAGAACCAGGTGCTGCAGCACGGCCAGGGCGAGGCCGACCAGCAGCACCGGACCCAGAATCCGCCAGGGGTCCTTCCGCACCGGCCTGGCTGCCCTCATGGTTCCAGGGGGCGCCGGGGTCTGGGAATCGGCTGGACCCGCCGGGCGTTCACCACGCTCCGGGTCCGGCCGTCCACCGTTTCGGTGCCCATCACCCCCTCGATGGCCAGCCAGCGATCGGCGCTGGGGGTGGGCCCGGAGGCCGGCCAGCGAACCGGCAGGCCGATCGGGATCGCATCCACCAGGCAGCAGCGCACCAGCAGCCGGGCGAGCTGGGGCCGATCGCCCGGCACCGGCAGCACGAACCCGCTGATCCGCACGGGGTCACCGGCATGGAGGCTGGGGTCGGGTTCGCTGCGTAGCAGCCGGACCCAGTCGGTGAGACTCCGCTGGCCGGGTGGTACCACGAAGGTCAGGCCCGGTTCCTCCAGCAGGTTCGGATCCCGGTTGGCGGCCAGATCGGAGAACGACGGCCGTGGCGGCAGCACCAGCACCAGCACGGCCAGGGCGCAGCTGAGGGCCAGGGTCCGCCGCTCGCCCCGGCTGGGGAGGAGGCGCCCCGGGGAGCGGCCCCTGGCGGCGCGCAGGTCCAGCGCCGCCAGCAGCAGCAGCACGCCTCCACTCGCCCAGACGAGGGGATGGAACACCGCCCGCAGCAGCAGATCGAGCCGTCCGCTGATGCCGCTCTGCAGCAGCACGAGACCCCAGAGCGCCAGAGCGAGCGCGCGCACCATCGCGGAGGACAGGACCGACCGCACCCAGCATGCCTGGCTTAGAGCAGCCACAGGTTTACCCACTGGCCGATCAGCAGCACCAGCAATCCCGCTGCCGCTGCGGTGATCAGGATCGCCCGGGGCCTGAGCAGGATCCCGAACAGCCCGATCAGCTTCAGGTCGATCACCGGTCCGAGCAGTAGAAAGGCCAGCACGGCCCCCGGTGTGACCTGGGCGGCGAAGCCGAGCGCCAGGAACGCATCCACGCTTGAGCAGACCGAGACCACCAGGCTGAGCAGCATCAGGCTGAGGATCGAGAGAGTGGGGGCGCCCCCCACGGCCAGCAGCCAGCTGCGGGGCATCACCGTCTGGACCAGGGCCGCAATCGCGCAGCCCATCACCAGCAGCAGGGCCAGGTCGATGAACTCCCCGCTGGCATGGCCCAGCACCTCCCCCAGCGG
>CAYGQY010000128.1:0-5592 GCA_964352195.1 uncultured bacterium | reverse complement strand
TGGCCCTGTTCACCGGCATGGGCAAGGCCCGCAACGTGATCAACGTGCTCAGCGCCGATGTGGTGGTGATCTGCGGTGGCGGCGGCCCCGGCACAGCCTCAGAAGCCGCCCATGCGCTCAACGGGGGCAGGCCGCTGATCCTGCTGGCGGTACCGCCGCTATGGCGTGGGTTCTTCTGCTCGCTCGCCGAAGGGGTGGAGATCGCGAGCGACGTGCAGGAGTGCTGCCGGTTGATCGAGGCCCGACTCACGGAGGCATGAGCCGGCCATCACCTCGCGTCCCCCTGACCCCGCAGGAGGGTTGGTTGAGTGACGGCCGCCAGGTTCTGCGCTTCCGCCCGACCCGCTGGGATCGCCACATTCAGCGGCTGGAGATCACCAGCGGGGAATTGCTTCCAGGCGAGCCGGTCCCGCTGCTCAAGAACCGCCGGGAGATCAGCCGGGATGAAGCTCTCAAGCTGTGGGCCGCCAGGCGCCAGGAGGGCTGGAGACCCACTCCGCCCCAGTGGTGAGGAGGTGGGCCAGGAGTGAGGTTTGCCGTACTGACACCACCGTCAAACGGATCTATTAATGAATCAGAGGCCACGACCCGGGCGGTGTAGATCCACAAACCGGCAACCGGCCCAAGGGCGCTCGACTCGGGGCGCCCTTCTCATTGGAGCCGTCCAGCAACCTTCCTGCTGCAGCGCATCGAGTCCGAGAAGCTTTCGGGATTCCGTTCTGGTGCCATGACCGCGCAGTTGGCCAGGCCTAGCGTTTGGTCCATACCGCCGGGTGGGCCATGGCCGTGGTGAACCGCTGCGCGGTGGGGATCTACCCCAGTCGGAAGCTGCTCGACTGGGCACGGGGACTTGACCTGGATGTGAATGCTGCCGGAGCCAGTGAGCCCTGCCTGTACCTGATCCCCGACTACGACACCCAAGAGGAGGCAGAAGAAATCCTCGAGGAGGTCTATGAGGCGATCTTCGAAGCCGAGCTCGACTTCTGGCATCGCGACACCGGCACTTGGCCGGCGGAGCGCACCTATCCGGTGTTCCGCAAATGGTTCGAGGTGCGCTTCTACCCCCTGATCCAGGACCTGGTGGGCGAGGAGCTCACCGCCACCGAGGTGGATGAGGAGTTCATCGGTGAACTGCCCACAGCGCTGGAGGGATTGCAGTCATCCCCCCCTTGAGTCTTCTCTGATTTCGTCATCCCGCCACGACGACGGACTCCCGCGAGAGTCTGGGATTGTCTGGCGTCACCCCTGAGGCTCTATGGATCCAGTGGCCGAGATCAAGCAGGCCGTTGCCTCCTATGCAGCCAGAAGCGTGGAGCAGCGCAGTCACTGGTATTCGCCTTCAGCAGAGGCCTATGCAGCCACCCGGCCCCGCTACCCCCAGGAGTTGGTCGCTGCGGTGGTGGCTCAAGCCGGACTGACGGCTGCCTCCACCCTGCTTGAGGTTGGTTGTGGACCGGGTACGGCCACGGTGGCCTTCGCGGAGCTGGGGTGCAGGATCGTGGCCATCGAGCCCAACCCGGAATTCTGCCGACTGGCTCGGAAGGCCTGTAAAGCGTTCGAGGAGGTTGAGGTGCCGACCACCTCGTTGGAGGAATGGGACGTTCAGCCGGAGTGCTTCGATGCGGTGGTGGCGGCCACCTCCTTTCACTGGATCCCGCCGGAGATCGGCTACCCGAAGGCGGCGCGAGCCCTCAAGCCGAACGGCTGGTTGATTCTGCTCTGGAATAAGGAGTTGCAGCCGCCGGTCGAGACCCATGAGGCCTTGCGGACGATCCTTCGTCGCCATGCCCCTCGGCTGGATCGTCCCTATGAAGATGCCGGCACGGTGGCGGGGATTCTCGAAATCCTGGGGCAGCCGCTTGAGGACTCCCCACTGTTTCAGGCTGTCTATCGGGGTCAGGTTTTGGTGGAGAGAAGCCTCTTGATCGATGACTACCTCACCCTGCAGACCACCTACTCACCCTTTCTGGCCCTCGATCCGGATGTGCAGGCAGCCCTGACATCTGACTTAAGGCGAGCCCTGCAGCAGATCCACGGAGACACTGTGCCGCTGACTTACACCTCGGCGTATCAGATGGCCCAAAGGGTTTGAGCACGAGCATCTGACGAGCGGCGATGACGTTCCCCCCCTTGCCGATATCACCTCCGCCTGGGCCGGACCCTTGGACTCGCCACTGGGTTGGCGGCAGTCCTCCTCCTGGGCTGCTCGCTTCTGGGGCCTGGCCAGTCGGCGGATGGGCGCGCCACGGTGCTCTCGATCGGTGATGGCGACACCATCCGGGTGCTGGCCCAGGGCCGCAAGATCACGATCCGGCTGGCCTGCATCGATGCCCCCGAGATGGCCCAGGCTCCCGATGGCGCCAACGCCCTTCGCTACCTGCAGAGCTGTCTGCGGCTGGGCTCCAGCGTGACCCTCAGGCCCCAGGCGGTGGATCGCTTCGGGCGCACGGTGGCGGAGGTGATCGGGGAGGTGAACCTCAACCTGGCCCTGGTGGAAGACGGCATGGCGTTTGCGTATCGCAAATACCTGGGTCAGTGCGATGCCAGGGAGTACCTCGATGCTGAGTTCCTGGCTTCCCGCAGCCGCTACGGGGTGTGGAGGATGCCTGGCGGCATCACCCGCCCGTGGGACTTCCGGCGCAGCAGAACATCGGGGAGATCAGCCAGCAGCACCGAGTCGATTCCTGGTGGACGGACGGTTCGCTGCAGTGAGATCGGCTCCTTTGCACGCGCACAGGAGTGCTGCGCCAAGGTCACACGTATCTGGATGGGAATGGTGATGGCGAGGCCTGCGAAAGCCTCCGCTGACGGGGCGGACACCCGCACCTTCTTGCTCTGGCCGCAAAAAGCCTGATCGTTATTGTCCAGCTGATTGATGTCTCACCACCATGGCCCTCACCGGATCTGACCTGCTCGCCAAAGTCAAGGAGCTTGGAGATGCCTCCAAGTCCGAGTTGGTGCGCGCCTGCGGCTATGTGAGCAGCAAGAAGGACGGCAGTGAGCGGCTGAACTTCACCGCCTTCTATGAGGCGCTGCTGGAAGCCAAGGGTGTCAGCCTCGGCATGAACGGTGGCAATGGCAAGGGCCAAGCTGGCCGCAGCCTGAGCTACATCGCCAAGGTGCAGGGCAACGGCAACCTGTTGGTCGGCATGGCCTACACCGGTCTGCTTGGCCTCAAACCAGGCGATGAATTTGAGATCAAGCTGGGCAAGAAGCAGATCCGGCTGGTGCCTGCCGGCGGCGTTGACGAGGCTGAATGAGCAGAGTGCCTGCGGGGCCGCCGCTCCCAGTTCAATGAAATGGCTCGCATGACACCAGGAAGCCGCTGACATGGCCTGACCATTGGGCCAGCGCCAGCAGCTGGCGGGGCTCCCGGGCAAACCCCTTCTGGGAGAGGGCGGTGAGCTCAGCCAGATTGTCGTGGGTGACCAAGGGGTTTTTCCGCTTGGCGGTTTCGCAGGCATCGACGAACTCCTGCCCCTGCTCAGCCAGGCACTGGGCATAGGCCTCCTCGAAGGGCACCCCCTGCTCCTGCAGCCGCACGAAGGCATCGAGCTCAGGCGGCAGGTGCTCCAGCCATAGGGGAAGGCTCCGTACCGGCCCGATGGTGACGGCGCCGTTGTGGAGGTGCATCAGCACGACGGTGGCCGCCAGGGTCCAGCTGGGCTGGGCGAGCAGCTTGCCAGCGGCAATCTCAAAAGACTCGCGGTAGTCCTCGACCAGGGTCTGGTGGATCTGGGAGAGGTCAGCCATGGTTCTGGGTTGCACGACAAAACCCGGTGACGAGGCCACCGGGCTCTGAAGGTGTTGGGTTGATGGGGCGGAGTGACTGACGCTGGCACCTGGGGCCAGGGTTCCAGTGGGGCTTCCCGTTGGGTCCGGGGCACCTATGGCGGTGCAATGGACGGCGACGGCGTGACACGCCAGGGAAGCCAGAGATCCGATGAGAGTGTTGGAGCAGGGGCCGGATCGTCAGCGCGCTCCTGATGCCTGACCCGGGGGAGTGTCATCCATCGTTGGGCCTCCGAGACTGATGCGTGAACGATCGGACGGACAGAGGGCAGAGGCAATAGGGGTTTATGCCTTAGCGGGAGAGGGCAGATGGCGCCGGCCTGCAACCAGCTCCCGGGCATTCACCAAGAGCCCGCCCGGGCCAGGAGCAGCTGCTCTCTTGGGCAGTCTGGGTTGGTGCCAATCTGGTTGACCAGTAGAAGCCGCATCGGTGTTTCGAGCAGAGCTCGCGGACGGCAACCCGCTGCTGGAGCAGTTCCAGCTGCTGTGCATCGCTCTCGAGCAGGTGGAATTGCTGGAGCACATAGCGCCGCCACTGGTGCCGTCAGGAAGCCTGGGCGGAGGAGTTGTTGAATACCTAACCGCGCAGGACCACGCCATGCAAGCCACCAAGACCTGTACGATCTGAGGGTCGCAGCCGCAGCACTAAACCACTCGAATTAGCGATATCCCGAGCTAATTCTCATCACTCTTCCTCGTCGAATGCCTGAATTACTTCCTCCGGACAAGAAATACACTCTATCCCCAGGCAGCGACCTGGCACAAGCCTTATTGCAAGATTGCAACTTGCGAGACGTGCATTTATTAAGAGCGAATCTGAATCAAGCAAATCTTGAGAATTCAGATCTTAGCCGTGCGGATCTCAGACATGCAAACCTGAGCAAAGCAAATATAGATGGTGCCGAGCTGACTCAGGCGTTACTGAATCACGCAGATATTCAGGAAGGGAAGCTACGCCGAGCATCACTCTGCGGATCAATTCTCTATCATGCTAACCTATGCAAGGCTGACCTCACTCTTGCTGTCCTGATTGAATGTATTTTAGAAGAATCAACTCTTGCTGGTGCGAATCTTAAGCTAGCGAACCTTCGAAAAGCCAACTTAAGGCACGCAAAGCTTAATAGCGCATGCTTGACAGAAGCAATATTGACAAAAGCAGACTTGCGCAAGGCAAGTTTAAGAGATGCGAATCTTGCTTCAGCTAACTGCTCGAATACAGACTTCTCAGGCGCAGATCTTCAGGGTGCTGATTTAACTGGAGCCAATCTCCAAGGAGCTGATTTTGAGGAGGCTAATCTCAGTGGTGCAAACCTTGATAGTGCCGACATTAAAGGAGCAAACTTATTGGGGGCCAAACTCATCGGATGCAATCTAAGTAATGTGAAATGGAACTTTGAGACCCACCCCCCACATAGAGAAACAGAACTCTTCTTCGCAAGAAGACTCAACACTCAACCTGTTGACTGTGGAGATAGGGCTTCTGGCCGTGGAGAGGATGCTCAAATATGGGGTTCAGATGATTCTGAATGGTTGTCAAATGATTTGGAATGGAGGGAATATGGTCAATACGAGGAGTACAAGAATTACAGTCCTGAAGAGAGGTTTGAACCCGAAAGGCTCTTTGACCGCTACCACATCACACCCGGAACTAATTTGCCATATGCAGACTTACGCAATACCAATCTTACGAGAGTCAATCTTTCTAATGCCAATCTTGAGTACTCGATCCTCTGCGGTGCGACACTTCTGAGGTGGTCTGGCTTTTCTGGACAGGGCCCATCGTTAACCTCTGAGGCGGGG